>JBGVCE010000309.1:0-3500 GCA_045226235.1 Anaerobutyricum sp. | reverse complement strand
GGAGGGGCGGGACATCGTGTCCATCGCTTCCTCCCTGGATGTCAACGTCAACCTGCTTGCCCTCAAGCTGGCCGAGATGAGGAAGGGCGGAACCGAACTGAGGATCCCTTTCACACCGGACCGACGGTTTATGGGCAAGATTGAAGACCGGGCAGATTCTCTCTAGGGAGCAAGATATGAAAGGGACCGGAGAAGCTGGAGAAGTCTATATCGCCATTGACATGAAGTCCTTCTACGCCTCCGTAGAATGCGTAGCCAGAGGGCTGGACCCCCTGAAGGCCAACCTTCTGGTGGCAGATCCCACCAGGTCTGACAAGACCATCTGCCTGGCGGTTTCCCCCTCTCTGAAGGCCATCGGCGTCCCTTCCCGTCCCAGACTGTTTGAAGCCAGACAGGCCATCCGGAAGTATGAGCGGCAGTGCCATACCCGGGTGGATTATTATACAGCGGTTCCCAGGATGGCCCTTTATGAGCAGGTTTCTGCTCAGATCTATTCCATCATTCTCCGCTATGCAGCCGCTGAAGATGTCCATGTCTACTCCATCGATGAGTCTTTTATCTATTGCAGTCCCTACCTCCATTCTTATATGGAGGAGGCGGAAAGCCAGCAGGTCCACCCTGCCCATGTCATGGCCATGACCATCATCCGGGATGTATTAAAAAACACCGGCATCACAGCCACCGTAGGCATCGGCACCAACCTGTACCTGGCCAAGGTGGCCATGGATATCGTGGCCAAAAAGGCTCCTCCGGACCAGGATGGGGTAAGAATCGCAGAGTTGAACGAAGATTCCTACAAATATCTGCTCTGGGACCACCGGCCGCTGACAGACTTCTGGCAGATTGGCCCCGGAAAGGCCAGAAGACTCCAGAATGCCTACATGTTCACCATGGGAGAAGTGGCAGAGAGGAGCATCTACAACGAGGAATGGTTCTACCACACCTTCGGCATCGACGGGGAGATTCTCATTGACCACGCCTGGGGAATCGAACCGGTGACCATGAAGGACATCAAAGGCTATCACACCAGCTCCCACTCCCTCTCCAACGGGCAGGTTCTGGCCAGACCCTACCCCTATGAAGAAGCCAGAGTTGTCTTCGCAGAAATGATTGACGTTCTCTGCTGTGATATGTACTCTAAAAATATACTCTCCAACTGTTTCACCTGGTCGGTATCCTATGACTGGAAGTCTCTGGAGGTATGTCCGGACTACGAAGGTCCGGTTTGCATCGACTTTTACGGTAGGCTCCACCCCAACCACAGTGTAGGAACCATACGGATGAGAGAAAAAACGAATTCCTACGATCTGATCTCCGCCTCCCTCCTGAGGCAGTTTGATCAGAAGACAGACCCCCGCCTCCTCTTTCGGAGGATCAACATCAGCGCTGTCGATATCGGTGTAGATGACGGTGTCTATCAGCTGGATCTGTTCACGGATTATGAGGCTCTGGAAAAGGAGAAGAAGATTCAGGCTGCCATGATGGCCATCCGGAAGCGTTACGGCAAGAATGCCGTAGTCAAGGGGTTGAATCTGAGAAAGGGTGGAACAACGATAGAAAGAAATCAGCAGATCGGAGGCCACAAAGCTTAAAGCAGCAAAGGGGGTTATTCTATGTCCGTATCATCATTAGATCACTCCGGTTATTCCGAGGTGGGATCCATGTCCATGCCTCCGGATTTTAAATACCGGGACACTTACTTTCACGGGCGTCCTCAGCATGAACCCCTCTCCCGCTTTCTCATGCGCCATCCCTCCATGTCCTGTTCCAGGCGGGCCAAACTGTTCGCTCCCTTTGAAGCGTTAAAATATTTCGGGGACCGGATAGAGAATAAAGAGGTCCTCTATGTAAGAAAAAAGGAATTAAGCAGAGAAGCTCAGGAGAATCTGAACCGGAAGATACAGCTTCTTCATTCCATGCTTTACACCCGCAACGGATTTCACAGGAGAAGCCTGTTTCCGGTCACCGTCACTTTCTTCTCCCCCTGTAAGGATAAGGAACATGAGGCTTATGGTTCCGGAGGAACCTATGAGAAGATTACCGGCAAGATACGCCGGATCGACACCCGAATCACCGACACAATCCAGATAGAGGAAACAACTATCCCCCTTTCCGATGTGGCAGAAGTCAGTGGAGACCTGTTTCAGGTTTTGGAGAGAAGGGAAGTATAGAATATATTATAGGATATATTATAGAAGTCATCAGAAGACTTTACCATGGACAAGGAGAATTAATCGCATGTGTACCAGATATCTTATGGAGTTATCTCCGGAATTACGTCCTATCATAGAAGCTGCACGCCACTCTTCCCTGACCGGGAAGATGGTGGATCAGCTGGGAAAAGCACTCAAAACAGAAGGAGAAGTCCGCCCTACGGATATGGTTCCTGTCATAGCTCCGGACAAAAAGGGCATAAAGCAGATCTACCCCATGGTCTGGGGTTTTTCCTTCCCCGGGATGGATCGTCCCATCGTTAATGCCAGGGTAGAAACTGCCCCAGAAAAACCTTCCTTTAAAGAAGGATGGAAAAAAAGACGCTGTGTCATACCAGCGTCATACTACTTCGAATGGGATCATATACAGGTTGGAAACCGCATGAAGGTTAAGGATAAATATGCCATCCAGCCAAGAAACCAGCAGGTCACCTGGCTTGCCGGCCTCTATCGGATCCAGCAGACGGATGCCGGGTTCCAGTATCCTGTCTTCACCGTCCTTACCAGAAAGCCCTCCATGGAACTGGAGAAGATTCACGACAGGATGCCTGTCATCCTTCCAAAAGATGTCATAGCGGATTGGATCAATCCAGCCACCTTCGTATCCGACGTAAAAAGAATCGCCGAAAATAGTCTCACGGATATGATTATTGAAAAATGTTGACAGCACCCCTCTCAAAAACATACTCCGTATCAGAGGACAAGTCTGCCCGGAAGACATAACCCAGATGATCGAACCCTTTGATCTCTTCCGGATCTTCGATGTGTTTCTCGGCCATATAGCGAACCATCTCACCTCTTGCCATCTTGGCATAGGTCCCTTTGGTCACCAGTTTTCCCTTGGATTCCTCACAGAATGTAATGATGATATATCGATCCCCGTCTCTCAGATATTTTTCGACACATTTCGAGTATTCCTTGGAGGCCAGGTTAATGATAATTCCGCTATCATCGCGAGCTGCCTGATATAGTCGGTCACCCCAGAAATCATACAGATTCTTATGATTTCCGATAGCTGCTTTTGCTTGCATTTCGAGGCGGTAAGGAGTAACCCCGTCCATGGGCTTCAGTGCCCCATAGAAAGCAGACAGGATCCTCAGATGATCCTGGACATAGTCAAAATGTCCATATTCAAACACTGCCGGTGCCATATATTGAAAGGCAATTCCCTCATAAGATAGGATGGCCGGAGTCAGACGATGATACAGATCCATGTGATCCAGGCGTTCAAAATTCTGCGCCGCAATCTTATCATTACATGCCCAAAGCTTCTGCAAGGCCTCATGG
>JBGVCE010000308.1:0-2251 GCA_045226235.1 Anaerobutyricum sp. | reverse complement strand
ACGGTGCACACTGCTTTAAGTCCAGGAATACCTGGCCGTTTCTTTCCGTTGCTTCCACAGATACATCCATCAGGACCGGGACTTTTGCCTAAACTGGAGCTAAACAAAAAGTTTACTGCATGTCTTAAAGTAGGAAAAGATAAATGCTATTATATCGGTTCATGAAGATCTCATAGTAGAGAAAGAGCCAGGATTCAACGTCCTGGCTTTTTTCGAGTCAAATAATAAAAGACCCAAATGAGCCCTCTATCATGAAGGTGGATACATAAGCAACTTGTCCCAGGCGATAAAAGAATCGGGACGGATGATGGTTCCGTATTTGGAATCTTTCGACCAGTAATAGTCGGGGTCTAACTGATATCCGTCCTTTCCTTTCCAGACAAGATTGGATGATCCGTCAAGTTCAGGCCATGTATGATCAAGGTAATAGGCAAGTTCATGCATGATCTGTGTCTTTGATATAAGATCCATGAAAGTGTCGATCCCCTGCAGTAAAAGAACCTGAAGGAACGATTCCATATGAGCAGTATAATACCCGATCCAGGATTCCAGATAAAACTGCCGGTCCGCTTCTTAAATATCTTTAAATGACAGAGAAGTAAGGGAATAGAGATTCCCCTGATTTATGATCTTTTCCAGCAGCGGTACAAGATCTTTTTTTACACTAGTCTCCGCATTCGTCCTGATCCTGGCTTTCTCGTCCTCTATTTTCAGACCGAGGTCAAAGCCAAGATAATCCTGATTATATTTATATATGTCATAGTCGTTTTTCCATTGTTCCATATCAAATGTATCCATGTGTTTTCCCTTAAATGATATTCTGATTCTAATATGCCTATATTTTTGATGACAGATTAGGAAGATGAATAATCAATTGGAATTAGGGAAAACCGTGACAATATTTCCGAAACCTTGGTAACAATTCTGTCTACGGATGATATATAATTAACCATATAATTAGAAAGGAGATTGACTAGATGAAAAAAGAGGAAAACTTAGGTTTGTTGATCAAGCAAAGAATCAATATGATTCTAGATCGTTTTGGATGGACAGAAGAACAGTTTGCTAAAAAATGTGGATTGGACCCGGATACAGTAGCTCAACTTCTGGATGAAGAAAAAAATATGGAACTGTCACCGGAACCCGTTCTTCAGATCTGTGAGACATTACGATGGCCTTTAGCCTGTTTTTTTACTTTCAATGGTGAAATGATACTGCCTAAAGATTTCGAGTATGATCCAGCAAAGACATATGACAATAATCTGTTTACTCTGTATGTTCAATTATGGTTCCAGTTAAATACTGAACAGCAGGACAGCATTATAAGTGTTATGCTTTCCATGGTGCATGACAGGAACAGATAACAAAGATAGTACCTATAGATTATCACTTATGTACTGAAACGAAAACAGCAGCCAGTAGGTTCAAGCTTGATGAAGAGAACAAGAAGATTGCTCGCAAAGGTCTGATGGCTGCGGAAGATTATGTTGAGGCATACAAGGGGCTACTACTGTACGGTGTTTCTGAGGCCTCGGACAGAGCTCTGATTCGAAGTATAGTCGAGAAGATAGAGATCTTCCCTGAGAGACAAGATGATGGCAGAATCGTTAAGAGCATCCAGCTTAAAGTTCCGTTCGATATAAGTGAAGAACAACGCAAAAAACTGAACGAAAATGGGTGGGACTACGAGGATCACGTCGAGACGGTAGTTCTACTGTCACGAGTTAAATAATACAGAGGCCCGAAAAGGCTTGAAATCAAGGGGTTTCGGAGATATAGCCAGTATATGGCAATATCCCCGGAATCCCTTTTTTAGTGCTCTGACAATAGTTCTGACCACTGGAAATTGCGAGGGCGAGGCTGAATAACTACTTTGTTTTTATTTCTGTTCGAAGGAAGGTCTCCATCCGGCAAACTGCACTAGCTGCTCATCGGTACGATGATAATATCTCTGGTTTTTATCCAGTTTGGCGATTTCTGCCATTTCTTCCTTCGTGAGAGTGAAATCCAGTATATCCAAATTGTCCTTGATGTGATCCACATTTTTGCTTCCGGGGATCACTACGAATCCCATCTGAGTGTGCCAGCGGAGAATGACCTGTGCACTGGACTTGCCGTATTTCCGTCCAAGCTCTGCAAAGAGAGACTCATTGATCAGGGATTTGTCGCCATGACCAAGCGGATACCAGCTCATAAGCTTGATATCATATTTGTCGAGTACCTGGCGAAGTTCTTTCTGAGTGAAGTAAGG
>JBGVCE010000307.1:0-9941 GCA_045226235.1 Anaerobutyricum sp. | reverse complement strand
AAACAGACCATCGAAGACAGTCTGGAGATGCTGGAATCAGAGAATGATGAAGAGATGAGGGAGATGCTGAAGGAGGAATTATCCGAGGCCAAGGAGAATGTCTCCAGATGCGAGGAGCAGCTGAAGATTCTTCTGCTCCCCAAAGATCCTAACGACGATAAGAATGTTATCGTGGAAATCCGCGCCGGTGCAGGCGGTGATGAGGCTGCTTTGTTTGCCGCTGAAATCTATCGCATGTACAAGAACTATGCGGATTCCAAACGCTGGAAGACAGAGTTTATCGATGTAAATGAAAGTGGCATCGGAGGATTTAAGGAAGTGTCCTTCCTGATTAACGGTCATGGATGCTACTCACGCCTGAAGTATGAGAGCGGGGTACATCGGGTCCAGCGAATTCCTGCCACGGAGTCCGGAGGCAGAATCCACACCTCCACCATCACGGTGGCCATCATGCCGGAAGCCGAGGAAGTGGATGTTCAGATTGATATGAACGATTGCCGTTTTGACGTGTTCCGCGCATCCGGAAACGGAGGGCAGTGCGTTAATACCACCGATTCTGCGGTCAGGCTGACCCACATACCTACCGGTATCGTGGTATCCTGTCAGGATGAGAAATCACAGTTAAAAAATAAAGATAAAGCGCTTAAGGTTCTCCGTTCCAGGCTCTACGAGATGGAGCAGGCCAAGGCACATGATGCGGAGGCGGAACTTCGCAAGAGCCAGATCGGTACCGGCGACCGCGCGGAGAAGATCCGTACTTATAATTTCCCCCAGGGAAGAGTTACGGACCATCGTATTAAACTCACTCTGCACCGCCTGGAAAATATCCTGAACGGAGATCTGGATGAAGTAATTGACAGCCTTATCGCGGCAGACCAGGCAGCTAAGCTGTCCAAACTCCAGGAAATGGAGGGATGATGATGAAATCCTGGGAGAAAAATATCCGGAGAGTCGTACCCTACGTGCCGGGAGAGCAGCCCAAGAAGGATAAACTGATCAAATTGAATACAAATGAGAATCCCTACCCTCCATCCCCCAGGGTGCTGGATTCTTTAGATGACCGGGCACTCTATGATAGACTGCGCCTGTATCCTGATCCTACCGCTTCCATGTTGGTCCATGCTATCGCTGCATACCAGGGCCTTTCTCCTGAGAGGGTTTTTGTGGGGGTAGGTTCAGACGATGTTCTGGCCATGGCCTATCTTACCTTTTTTAACAGCGGGAAGCCTGTTTTCTTCCCGGATATCACCTATTCCTTCTATGATGTGTGGGCGGATCTCTTCCGCATTCCTTATGAAACAAAAGCTTTGGATGAGGATTTCTGCATCATTAAGGAGGATTACTATGGGGAGAACGGTGGAGTTATCTTCCCCAATCCCAACGCCCCAACCGGCCTGTTGATGCCTCTTGAGGAGATGGAGGATATCATTGCCCACAATCAGGATGTCATCGTAATTATCGACGAGGCCTACATCGATTTTGGCGGAATTTCTGCCCGGAGCCTGCTGGACCGTTACGAAAATCTTCTGGTGGTTCAGACCTTCTCCAAATCCCGCTCTATGGCGGGAATGAGAATCGGCTATGCCATGGGATCAGAAAAACTCATCAAGGCGATAAACGATGTCAAGTATTCCTTCAATTCATATACTATGGATCAGCCCTCCATTCTTTGGGGCACTGCATCCATCGAAGACGAGGACTATTTCCGGGAAACCACATCAAAAATCATCGACACGAGAGAGTGGTTTAAAAAGGAGATGAGGGAACTGGGATTCCATTTTCCGGATTCCAAAGCGAATTTTATCTTCGCCAGTCATGAGTCCATCCCGGCCAAGGCCATCTTTGAGGCAGCCAGAAAAGAGGATATCTATGTCCGCTACTTTGCCAAGCCCCGGATAGATAATTATCTGAGAATCACCATAGGAACCAGGGAAGAGATGGAGTTATTCCTCTCATTCTTAAAGAAATATATTGAGGCTTTTTAAGTTTTTTTAGAGGAGCCGTAAAATAATTGTAGGCAATCATATTGTTTTATTGTACAATGAAGATACTTTAACTATAGAGGATACCCATCAGGAGGTTACTTATGAAAAAGATATTATTTGCTGCATCCGAGTGTGTTCCTTTTATTAAAACGGGAGGCCTGGCAGATGTTGTGGGCGCTCTTCCAAAGGAATTCAACAAATCAGAGTGGGATGTTCGTGTTGTAATACCGAATTATGAAGCCATACCTGATAAGTTTAGAAACGAGTTTGAATATGTGACCCATTTCTACATGGGTACCGGCCCTTATGTACCAAGCGCTCATGTGGGCATCATGAAGTATGTGTACCAGGGGATTACCTACTATCTGATTGATAATCTGGATTATTTCGGAGGCGCGACGCCATACTCCGATACCCGCACCGATGTGGAGAAGTTTATTTTCTTCAGCAAAGCGGTGCTGGCAATCCTTCCGGTGATCGATTTCAAGCCGGATATTATCCACTGTCATGACTGGCAGACGGGATTTGTTCCGGTCTACCTGAAAAATGAGTTTTCTGCCAACCCCTTCTTCTGGGACATCAAGACCGTTATGACCATTCATAATCTGAGATTCCAGGGCATCTGGGATATCGATACCGTGATGGGCCTGTCCGGTCTCCCCGGCTACCTTTTTACTCCGGATAAGCTGGAGTTCAGAAGGGATGCCAATATGTTAAAGGGTGGCATCGTCTATGCAGATTACATTACCACTGTCAGCCGTACCTATGCGGAGGAGATCCAGACAGAGTATTATGGAGAAGGGTTAGACGGCCTCTTATCTGCAAGAAATCAAAGCCTCTACGGCATAGTAAACGGGATCGATAACAGCATATACGATCCCCGTACCGATGAGCACATTTACAAGAATTATTCCTTAAAGACTTACAAGAAAGGGAAGGCTGCCAATAAGGCGGCTCTCCAGGAAGAACTGGGCCTTAAGGTGGATCCCGGCGCATACATGATTGGCCTGATCTCCCGTCTGACAGATCAGAAAGGACTTGATCTGGTTCAGATAGCCATGGACCGCATCCTGGACGAGAGTACCCAGCTGGTTGTGGTGGGAACAGGAGAACATCGATATGAGGATATGTTCCGCTATTATGCCTCCCGTTTCCCGGATAAGGTTTCCGCCAATATCACCTATTCTGATCCATTAGCCCATAAGTTATATGCAGCTGCGGATTCTTTCCTGGTACCATCCTTGTTTGAACCTTGTGGTCTGACTCAGATCATCTCTTTCCGCTACGGAACCGTACCTATCGTGCGTGAGACCGGAGGGCTGAAAGATACGGTCATCCCCCTGAATGAGTTTGAAGGTACCGGTGATGGCTTCTCTTTCCGCAACTATAATGGAGAAGAGCTGATCGATACCATCAACTACAGTAAATACATCTTCTATGACCAGCCACAGCATTGGGCTGAGCTGGTGAAACACGGAATGAAAAAGGATCTGTCCTGGGGTGTTTCCAAGAAGAAATATGAAGAGCTGTATAATGCTCTGATCAGAAAATAACGTGCAGGCGGGAAGTATTCCCGCCTGTAGTTTTATTTAGCCTGTCACTATATCCACTTCGGAGGTTATCTATGAAAAAAAAGAAGAGGTTCCATCTGGGAATCCATGATTTCTGGAAGAGCAGGAGCGGCAGAAACTTCCTCCTCGTGATGGAAGCATGTCTGGCAGCCTCCTTCTTTGCACAGCCTCACCTATATTACAACGGAAATGTCAGCAGGTTCACGGAACGTTTTTATGCGGACTCCCTATGTATCTGCGGCGGTCTTTTCGCCATCCTTGTGTTCCTGACGGTTAAGCAGGTGGAACTGAAGGAAAAAACGAACCGGATTCTGACCAGGATCCTGGCTTTCACCATGCCTTTCTTCGCATTTTTATGGCTGGAATTCTATAATAATGCCCAGTTCTGGGTGCCGGTGTTCAGGATTCCGGTTCCTTATCTGCTGCTGGATCTGGCCCTCTACTACGCGATCTTTCTCGTGCTGCTTTTACTGTTCAACAGTGTACGGAACGCCTCAGTGGGCATGATCTTTCTTACGGCCCTCTTTGGCTTTCTCAATTATGAGCTGACGGTGTGGAGAAGTATGTCATTTATCGCTTCGGATATCTATTCCGCCGGTACAGCCCTATCTGTAGCCAACACTTATCAGGTGCAGATGGATGTGGATTCCGCCGAGTTCCTCATGCTGGCGATCGTTATGATTGCCCTTCTGCTGAAACTGAAGAGCCTGCCTTTATTCCCCAGGAAAAGGTTTCGGCTTATCTATATGGCAGCTTGTATTATGACCTGGATCATCATATGTCAGGTCTATGTCTACAGTTCTTTTCTCGGGGATATCGGCGTGGACTTTCGTGTTTACCGTCCCCAGTATAAATACCGTTTCTATGGCACCCTGCTTACCACGGTCCGGACCTTCGGATATCTTCATGTCTCCCAGCCGGAGGACTACTCTAAGGAGAAGGTGGAAGGAATCATTCGCCGGTTCCAAGCTGAGAAAGAAGGTCAGGAAAATTCAGATCCGGAGGAGGTCTCCCAGGCAATCAAAGTGCCGGAGAAAGCTCCTAATATTATCGTGGTCATGAATGAATCCTTCGCGGACCTTAAAACCCTGGGTAAGCTAAAACTGACCCAGGATTACATGCCATATTTTCGGAAATTGAAAAATACCATCAAGGGTTATACCTACACATCGGTATTCGGGGGGAATACTGCCAACTCAGAATTCGAATTTCTCACAGGAAATACGCTGGCATTTCTTCCGGATAATTCGGTCCCTTATCAGCTCTATCTAAGAAGCCAGGTTCCGGGGCTAACCTCTACGCTAAAAGACCAGGGATACTCCCCGGCCTATGCGCTTCATCCCTACTATAATACCGGCTACAGCAGATATAAGATCTATCCTCTGATGGGTTTTGACCGGTTTTTTACTTCCGATGATTTCTCCGTGTTTACGGATACCGTAAACTATCATATCACTGATGAAGAAGATTATAAAAAGCTGATTGAAATCTATGAGAAGAATAAAAAGAAGGATGAACCCTTCTACATGTTTAACGTAACCATGCAGAATCATGGGAGCTATGACGGTACCCTCTATGAGACAGGAAATGATGTGCAGATCGAAGGTGCCCTGGGTTATTACAGCCGGGCAGAGCAATACCTTAATATGATCAAAATGTCTGACGAAGCCCTGAAATATCTGGTGGAATATTTTGAGAAGGTGAAGGACCCCACCATCATCCTCTTCTTCGGCGACCATCAGCCTGATCTGGACGAGGAATTCTATAATGCTCTCCTGGGAGAAGAAATCAGCGAGCTGCAGGGTGAAAAACTGGAGAAGCTGTACCAGGTTCCCTTCCTGATCTGGGCAAACTATGAGATCGGGGACCGGTTTGTGGAGAAAACCAGCAATAACTATCTGTCCACCTATCTCGCCGAGATTGGCGGAATCGAAACCACCGGTTATCTCGATTATCTGTCGGAACTAAAGAATGAAATCCCCTGTATCAATGCATTGGGATATTGGGGCGCGGACGGAAACTACTATGACCTGAAAGATGAGACATCTCCCTATTATTCCAAAATCAGGGAATACCAGTTTCTGGAATACAATAATATCTTCGGTAAAGAGGATCAGATCAGTTCCTTCTTCTATCTTGATGGAAAATAGATTCGGATATGGATTTTATTTTGTGAATATCTGTAAAATGATGACCGATGATTACCATGCAGAGTCAATTTTTTTCATAGTATTGACCTGGAGTCTATGTTATAATCAACATAATAAATTTGGCTTATTATGTCATCAGACAGGACTGGCTCCCATCTGATGCGCTGATCTGCTTTTTGGAGAATCAGAGATAGATTAGAAGTAAAAGGAGTAGTGATTATGGATATTAAAGAATTATTACCAAAAGATACAGAAGGAAGACTTCGAATCATACAGGAGACAGTACCTGGAAGACAGATTACCCTTGCCCATGTAATTACTAGTCCGAAACCAATCGTTTACCGTAAGCTGGGTCTGAATCCGGATATCGATTTTGAGCGTTCTGCCATCGGAATCATCACGGTAACACCGAGTGAGTCCGCCGTAATCGGTGCCGATATTGCGATCAAGAGCGGTGATGTATACCTGGGCTTTGTGGATCGTTTTAGTGGAACTTTGATTCTGACTGGACGTATCTCTTCTGTTGAGTCTGCTCTGAAGGCTGTTATTCATTATTTCCAGACAGAATTAGGATATGCAACCTGCCCGGTAACAAAGAAATAGAGAAGTAAGGTGATTTAGATGCGTACGATTATGTTTGTCGGTCGTAGTGAGGCAGGCAAGACTACGATCATGCAGGCGATGAGAGGTGAAAATATCACCTACCATAAGACTCAATATATCAGCCATGAGGACGTCGTGATCGATACCCCGGGAGAGTACGCTGAGACCAAGGAACTATCCAGAGCCCTTGCGATCCATGGTGCTGATGCGGATGTGATTGGTCTGCTTTGCAGCGCCATCGAACCATATTCCTTATATCCTCCTCACCTGGTTCCCACCAGCAACAGGGATATCATAGGAATCGTGACAAAGATCGACCATTGGGCTGCAGAGCCGGAACTTGCCGCACACTGGCTTCGCCTGGCAGGATGTAAGACGATTTTCTATACCAGTTCCTACACAGGAGAAGGGATTCAGGATATCCTGGATTATCTGGATACTCCGGTTAGGAAGATGACTTGGGAAGAAGCGAAAGCAGTCTATGATGAGATGGGCTATGGGCCCGGAGAGAGTGCGAAGAATCTTCCGCGTGTATAAGATCGCATATGATGATGCAGGAAACAGGACTGTTATAATATAGGTTTAACGCCGTATTATAGCAGTCTTTTTTATAGGAGAAAAACAATATGGGAGCAATCAGTAACGATTGGGCGGAGGCTCTGAAGGAAGAGTATTCCAAGCCTTACTATAGAGAATTATACAAGACTATCTGGAAGGAGTATCGGGACAGGGAGATATTTCCCCCGGCGGATGATATTTTTAACGCATTTCATCTGACTCCTCTGAAGGAGGTTAAAGTGGTGATCCTGGGGCAGGACCCCTACCATAATAAGGGGCAGGCCCACGGTCTTTGTTTTTCCGTCAAACCGGAGGTGGAGATTCCCCCTTCTCTTGTCAATATCTATCAGGAACTCCACGATGACCTGGGATGTTATATCCCGGATAACGGATACCTGGTCAAATGGGCCAGACAGGGAGTACTTATGCTGAATACAGTCCTGACGGTCAGAGCCCACCAGGCCAACTCCCACCGGGGAATCGGATGGGAAGAATTCACGGATGCTGCCATCCGCATTCTCAACAAGCAGGATCGTCCCATCGTCTATCTCCTGTGGGGAAAACCGGCCCAGAGCAAAAAATCGATGCTTGATAATCCCAGACATCTGATTCTGGAAGCACCCCATCCCAGCCCTCTGTCTGCTTACCGGGGATTCTTCGGATGCCGGCATTTCAGTAAAACCAACGATTTCCTGGAATTCAACCAGCTCACCCCCATCGACTGGCAGATCGAGAACATGCATCAGTAAAAAGAAAGATAAAAAGCGGCCACACTCATATTCTCAGGAAACTCCGCACAGGGTACCACCTTATAGAGAAGAATAGAGTGTGGCCGCTATATATTTATTCGTCAAAGATCTTGATGTATCCTCCGTCGGAGGCTGCTCCATCGTAATAGTAGCTGGTTGTGGTTCTTTTGGAAGTGAACATATACTCCATGACATCATCGATGGTCACGGTCTTATATCTTTGTCCTCCGTCATACCAGGAACGGTTTACGGAATCACACAGGAGGATTTTGCCGTCAGTGAAGATTCCTAAAAAGATCATAGTATGGTAGGAGTTGGTCCATCTTTTGCTGAACTTTCCGGTTTTGGAACTCTTTTGCCGTACTTCCACGATTACGGGATTCCCTGTCTTCAGATGCTCGATGATATCGGCTCTTGCCTCGTCATAGCTAAAGAAGGGGACGTATTCATTGGATACCTTTCCCTTTGTCAACAAGGAGGAGATCCCATGGAGGGATAGAGGCATCTGGTATCTTAGGGAATGTTTTTCATGTTCTCTTGACCAGGCCTTAGGATCGGCATATTTTTTCTCAATCCCGGTGATGATCTCATTGGGTTTGATCCCTTCATAGTCCTCATTATAGGCACCCAGAACGGTTGCCAGAGAACAGTGCGCACATCCATGCCAGGCAAGATAATTGTCGTAAGAGCTGTAGTTGTGTGCATTTTGCTTATAGAGGGTGTAATTTCTCTTTTTGGAGGGCCTTCCTGCCAATAAAGTCAGTTTGCAGGATCCGCCGCTTTCCCCTCCTGTGATCACATTTACGGAGAACTCCAGAGACTGGTCGTCCGCCTGACAGGTTATGGTAGCCACTCCTCCGCCCACAGCCTGGATTTTTCCCAGGGCACTCACTTTCGCTACGGAAGAATCACTGCTGGACCAGGTTAGTTCAGGCATGGTCCTGCGTCCCTTCAACTTTCGAACGGTGACTTTCGGTTTGTAGCTGTCCTTTTTCTTCATGAGGAAAGTGGTTTCTTCGCAGGATAATAAGATGTTGCCGTACTCTTTTTCCTTGCTTTCTTTTGTCACCTTTTCTTCGCTGGCCTTGTCCGAAGCAGAGTGACCGGATAAGACATCCACTATGGTATGGAAATGGTGGCCGTTCTTCAGATGACAGCTGATTCGTGCAGTGCCTGCGCTTTTTCCCAGCAGGACACCTTCACGGTTTATGGAAGCTACCGATGGATTGGAACTGGTCCAGCGGGAGATGGCGGTTTTCGGAACTCCGAATAAATGCATGGCCTGTTTCTGACCTACACGAAGGTAAGGCTTGGAAGGAAGCAGACCCTTAACTCCCACATATTTCCGCTCTATCTGTCCGGTTTTTCCATAGGATACTGCGGTAAGTCCGGGGTAGACTCCTTCCACATATCCCTTGTGAACATAGGCAATGTAAGGAGCCTCACTGATGGAAAAAAGGTGATCCGTATCGGATTTGTCATCGAGATAGAGATACTGTCCCGGATCAACATATTGAACCTGCCTGGAAGCATACAGGGGGAGGCTCGGGGAGGAGAGAAGAAGCCCCGCCAGCAATCCGGTTATCGTCATATAAGCCATATGCAGTTTACGGAATCTAATCATTCTGATCCTCCTTTCTTTACCTCATTAAACTTGCCACGAATTGAAGAAAAGGTCAAGATAGAAACTCTTAAGATTTTATGAAAATAAAAAAGGCTGTCACATTTAATGATGCGACAGCCGGGATAATGATCTGGTTTAAGATCTTACTGATCTGCGATAGATATGCTGATGTTATGTTTTTTCAGGATGTCAAGGACATCTTCTGTGGTGGCAGAGTCCGTACAGACCGTATCAATCTCGTCAAAAGTGGATTGGATTACCACGCCCTTCTGGTTAAACTTACTTGAGTCGGCCAGGATGATCATGCGGTTGGCGGAGTCCGCCATGTAGCGCATGGTCTCAACTCTCATGAGATCATCGCAGGTGAAACCGACATCCGGAATAAAACCATCCGTTCCCACAAAGAACTTATCCACATAAAACTCTTTTGCGCATTTGCGGACCAGGGGTCCCACCATCCCCTGATATTCCTTCTGGTAATCTCCACCCAGAAGGATTACCTTGCGGATCGGAAGATCTTTGATCCGAATGGCGATGTAGGCGGAGTTGGTGATGATAGTGACATCTTTTTTTAATTTGGCAAGCTGCTCAGCCAGCAGAGAACAGGTGGAACCGGATTCCAGCATGACTGTCTCTCCGTTCTGGACCATCTCGGCAGCCTTGGTTGCGATATTAAGTTTGGTATCGTAATTAACAGTAAG
>JBGVCE010000306.1:0-7585 GCA_045226235.1 Anaerobutyricum sp. | reverse complement strand
AGTTCGGATTCTTTGTCGGACAGTTCCATCTGTAAAATCTTAAGTGATTTGTCTGATTCTTCAATCTGTCTTCTCTTCTCATCAAGTTCCTCTCTTTCCTTTTGTATTTCTTCTTCCCTTCTTCGATTTTCCTCTTTTTTAACCGATAACTGCTCCTCCGCTTCCTTAACCTGATTAAGACGTATTTCGAGCATATCAAGAGTATCCTTCTCAAACTTCTGAAACTCCTCTTCCTTTTCGAAATAAGCCGATTCCATCCGCTCAAGTTCTTTTCTTCGAAGGATCATCCTCTGGTCGACAGACTCATCCCTGTGTTTTTCTCTTTCTAACTGGAGAGCTTCCCTCTCCTTTTCCAGCTCCTGCCTCTCTTTTTTAAGGTCATCTGCAGCATTCCGGTTTCTCTTCTTCTCACCGGAAAGTTCCTCTTCTCTTTTCTTAAGATTTCTCGCCTTTTTTGAAAGGTTCTTTTCCATGGCATCCAGGGAATCTCTGATCTTTTGCATCTCCTTCTTTTCTTCCTCGATCAACAGCTTCTGATCCCGGCAGTACTGAAAGAACTCCTCCTTCTGGTCACTTAAAGGTTTTTCCGGCTCTGTCCAGGAATCTTCATCAGACTGAATATCCTCCTTTGATTCTGCAGATTCTTCTGGAATAAACTCCTGTTCATTTACGTTTTTCTCTGTTTCCCTATACTCTTCATGATCCATATACCGGCTGATTTCATCAAGGTTGTCGATCAAAAGCCTGGCAAATTGTACCGGCTTATCCATAAGTTTTTTCAAAACCTCTTCCTCTGTTTCGGAATGATACAGATAGGATTCCATTAAGATCAGTTTGCTGTCATAAGCCGTGCAGGTTATTTCTTCCCTCTTCGTAGTAAGATCCTTGCCAAACCGGAGCATTTCTTCAACGCTCCTTCCCGGACATGGGATCTCTGCCTGAAGTTTGAGCAGGTCTCCTCTGATCTTTAAGCTGTAGGAGAAAGCAATCGGTCCAATCTTTCCTTCCAGTTCCAGATCATCCTGTTCTTCCGGACGTTCCAGGTCAGTGATCTGCGGGAATCCTTTCAGCAGCTCATAAGTCTTCTGGTATATCTCAACCTTCTTTTCCTGAACCATTTTGACACCTTTATGGGTCTCCCCATTCCTTTCGTTTTTCTTTTAATATGTGGGAAGCAGGAAAAAGCAGGCACAAAACGTACCTGCTTATCCGGCAAAGACTGATGCCTCATCAGCGATCCTGTCACACTCTTTTATCAGCAACATGCAGGCTTGCTTAAACTCATCAGATATCCCTTCTGTTTCTGCCATGGATTGAAAGACCATCCTTTTATCTTTTGCTTTATTTATTACCAGTTCTGCCATCTCTTTCTCTGTGAGCAGGTCGGACCAGTGGCAGTATTCATTCCTGCAGATCAGATATGTAAAACCGGCTCCTTCCTCAGTATCAGGTACCTGGGGAACTAAGTGTCTTTTAGGCACCCTCTTCTTAATATCTGACTGTCCCACTGGGATAGAAATCCTTGCAGGCAGATGCAGTCCAATCAATCTGGCATCCTCTCTTGTGATGGAATAAGAGTCTTTATAAGTATCACCGGTATCGTAATACCATGACGGTCTTCCTGAAAGCTCCCAGAGCAGGTCACAGGACCCTCCGTAATCCGTTCCCAGGACATTTGCAATGATATCTACGGCATAGGTCGCTCTTCCGCAAACAGAGCAGAATACATGGTTCCACCCTTTCTTAAAGTAGCAGTTTGTCGCATGGGTATCATCATGCTCCTTACGAGGACACAGGATAAAATAGGCACTCCCCTTTTTGTTGACCGGTATCCCCAGATAGTTGATCACTTTTTCGATATCGGCCTCGTCTTTAAGCCTACGTATATCATTGGGCATCCTTCTTTCCTCCTTCCGAATGATTTTTTCAATCAACATGGAAAAAGCATCTAAAAAATAAAGGCATATTGGAAACAGAAATATCAATTAAGGGAGGAAAACACATGGATACATTTGATATGGAACAATGGAAAAACGACTATGACAGGTATAAATATAATAAGGATTAGCTGGGTTTTGATCTCAGCTTAAAAATGAAAGAAGGAAAAGCAAAGATAAAGACCAATGCTTTACCTGCAGTGAAAAAAGATCTGATTCCTCTCCTTGAGGCAATCATAAACCAGGGGAATTTGTATGCCCTCATTTCCCTATCCTATGAAGGAATTGAAAAGACAGATTACCAGCATTACCAGCAATCCTGGATTCAGTATTATACCAGTCATATGGAGGCATTTCTTCAGATTTTAATCTATCAGGGAATCGATTCCTTTTTAGATCTGATTTCAAAAACACAAACCATGCATAGCATGGCCTACCATCTAAACCATACATGGCCTGAAGTTGATGAATCATCCAATCTTATTTGGAAAGGAAAAGACGATTATCAGTTGGACTCTGACTCTTACTGGACTAAAGATTCGGAATATGGAACTATCATACGACCGGATAGCTATATTGCTTGGGAGAAACTTCTGATGCATCCAAATACATGAAAAAGGACTCACACTGAGTCCTTTTTCATGTATAGTCTATAATGATTAAAATAAGTCTTCTAAGTACTGATCTATTGCATCATCCACTGCTATGTTCTGAAAACCACATGCAATATCAACCATAGTCCTATTCTTTTTCTTGATTTTCCATTTACTGCCTTTTTTAAAATGATATCCCCAGTGCTTGGGTGGGGAGCTTGGATATAAATTTGATCATGAGTATGTTGCTTATGAGCTTTCATCAAATCCAGATTGTTGTTGAAAATGCCATGGAGTCATGATATTCTTTTACCATAGGGAATATACTTGACATATATGCAACCGGAAGAAAGTATATACTGGAACGGAGAGCACGATTATCATGTAAGAAAGGAAGGAATTTATGGGAAAGAATCTACTTGTTGCTCAGTCCGGAGGACCTACAGCTGCCATCAACGCTACATTGGCAGGAGTAATCCGAATGGCAAAGGAGAGAGAAGAGATTGATAAAGTATACGGCGGCCTGCATGGAATCCAGGGAATACTGGAGGAACATTTTGTGGACCTGTCCGAGAAGATTGACAGTGAGGAAACCCTCAGCCGCCTGTCGAGAACTCCGGCGGCTGCACTTGGTTCTTGTCGTTTCAAATTAAAGGATATCAAGGAGGATGACAGTCAGTATCAGCAGATCGTTGACATTTTCCATCAGCACAATATCGGCTATTTCATATATATCGGTGGAAATGATTCCATGGATACCGTGGCAAAATTGTCAGGATACTGTCGAGAGAAAGGGATCGACGATATCACGGTTGTAGGCGGACCGAAAACCATTGACAACGATCTTTGCGGGATCGATCACTGTCCGGGATTCGGGTCGGCAGCCAAATATATCGCAGCGGTTTTCGCAGAACTGGAGCAGGAAATGTTGGTTTATGATACAAAAAATGTCATCATTGTGGAGATGATGGGACGGCATGCAGGCTGGCTGACCTCCGCCGCAGCCCTTGCCAGGAACAAGAATGGATCCCTTCCTTATCTGGTATACCTGGAAGAAAGACCCTTCTCCATGGATCGTTTTATCGCCGATGTGAAGAAAGAACTGGAGACCTCCGATGCGGTCATGGTTGCCGTCAGCGAAGGGGTTCACGATGAAAACGGTATTTTCATCTGTGAGAAAGTCAGTCAGGGAAAAGGTCTGGATGTTTTTGGCCATGCCCAGCTTTCCGGTACTGGAAAGATTCTGGAGGAGGAAGTTACAGATAAGATCGGCTGCAAAGTCCGTTCGATCGAACTGAACCTTCTGCAGCGTTGCGCCGGCCATATCCTCAGCAAGACCGATATCGAAGAATCCATGAAGCTTGGCGAAAACGCCGTTCTTATGGCAATCAGAGGAGAAGGTGGCAGGATGTCCTCCCTTCAGAGAATAAAGGACGCGCCCTATCAGGTGGAATACCAGGGTGTTGACATTGAAGAGGTAGCCAATCTGGAGAAGAAGGTCCCGCAGGAATGGATCAACGATGACGGCAACTGGGTGACTCAGGAATTGATTGACTACCTGGCACCACTGGTTGAGGGGGAATTGACCTGCGATTTCAAAGACGGCATTCCTCAGTACGTTCTGCTTAAATAATTATTGTACCATAATAGCAGATAAAAAGAAAAAGCCAGGACGATGAATCCTGGCTCTTTCTCTTCCATGAGATTTTCATGAACCGATATAATAGCATTTATCTTTTCCAACTTTAAGACATGCAGTAAACTTTTTGTCTAACTCCAATTTAGGCAGAAGTCCCGGGAACTCAAGGATAAACCTCCTTCCGTTATAAGTGGCATAACACCAGCATTTTCCATCCTCTGTTTTCTCAATATCGGATACGATCATGATATCCATTTTTTTGACGTTTTCATTCTCATGAGTCTTTTTTGGAGTTGCATTCTTCTGCCTTGCCTCATCAACAGATTCCTTAGGGGACATTGAAGGTTCCGCATTAAAGTACTGCTCTCTCTGTTCTTTCAGCTTATTCAGGTTCTCAGTGAGATACCCATTGTCTGCAGCCAGCTGCTTGAATGCAGAAACATAGTCCATACAGTTTTTTATACAGTATAGAAAATCCCTGTCTGTCATGGAAAAGAATCCTTTCTTCTCTTCCCTGTAGGAGTTCTTCTCTGCCATGTACCCGCCTGTTTTGCTCTGGATTTTTTTTGCATAACCGTTTGATATGGCGATTCCCCAGGGGCTTAAGTTGGGCTTTCCGTTTGAAAAGACCTCCTGTCTTGCAATTTGTAGTCTGGTCATCTGACACAATCCGTTAAACTGTCCTCCTCTGACAGGCTCTCCGAAAATCTTCGCTTCAAAAAAAGGTTCTCTCATCGTAAATGATCTTGCACACTCATACAGATATGGCAGAGTTTCTATATCTACCCTGGCGGTAACTTCCACTGCCTGATCTCCTTTCCCATCCTTAAAATCATAGATACGGATGCAGATCTTTCCCGTTGCAAGATGTGCGAACATGTTCCGGTCAGCAAGCCGAAGATTCGGCTTAAAAGAGATATTGGAAGTCGTTTTTGAGATGAATCCCGCTACATTCTGGATGATAACTTCCTCATTTGGTTTATTGCTCATGGTCTGTTCCTCCTTTAACATGAAAACTGATACCATCAATATGGCAAACTATAGCCTTCTGATCTTTAGTGGAATCAGAGTGATCCCAAAGCATGCTCTGGCAAGGATATCTTCCTTATCACGGTAAGGTTCTTTCCAACTTCTTGCATCATTTGAATGGTTACGATTATCTCCTAAAAGAAGAACCTGCCCTTCCGGCACCATAAAAACTGTCTCTTCCTTGTACTCTGCCTTTTCCTTAAGATATTTCTCCCTTATCATTGCGCCGTTTACTATCAGACCTTGCTTAGATACTTCCACAGTATCACCCGGTATCCCGATGATCCGTTTAATATACAGGGACTTTGCATCATACCGGAAGATTACAATAGCTCCCCTGTTGTATTTCCTGACATGCCTTAGGCCTATAACAATATCGCCCTTTTTTATGGTATCTTCCATAGAACATGAAGGGACAAACGCGATAAGGAGAACACAATGGGATAAATACATCATGGTCATCCCGGTTATGATGAGCAGTATCATGTTTTTCAAAAACCTGGTCATCCATCTTTTCATAGCACTTTCCTTTTTCCCATCAGTATAACGAAAAGCCGGAGAGGATATCCCTTCCCGGCTGTCCGTCATTCCATGTTTTTCGTCCTGTTTACCGGCAGGATGACTTCAAAGCAGTTCTCCCCACAGACCATGATGGGCTTTAGTGGTTCTGAACACCTTATCCGTACTGTCTCTTCCTTTGAGGTCCGGAGTGCATCAAGCAGATACCTGCCGTTTATGCAAAACTCCGTTTCTCCTTCAGATATGCAGGGCATCCGGATATCAACTGACATGCCCCCGTTTTCCGGCTCAGAAGACAGGATGAGCGATTCTTTGAAAACAGACAAAGTCACATACGGATGACAGTAGGACGTGATAATGACATTCCTTATCAGTTCCTCCCTGCCGCAGGAAAACTCCATAGTCGAATACAGATGAAAGAATCCTGTCAGGTCAGGATATTTTCCCGTATGGCTCCTTCCCCTGATCGTCATCATCCGGTCACTGATCTCATAGGAATTGTCCTTCTTTTTCAGGTTGACCGTCCCTTCAAGGTATTCCGCCGAAACACCTGCTGCCAAGCCTGGAGCCGTCATGGAAGAGACCACCCTGTCCTCCGGTCCATAAACCGTGATCCTCCTTGTATCTGTCGAAGATATCCTGATGGTTTCATCAAGAAGTTCAATGAACATCCCGCTAAGCACTGAAGGGACCTGCTGGTCTTTATCCGGAAGTGCATGGGCACAGAACCGGACTCCGTCATACAATTCCCTGGAATTTACATTCATGGATACATCCGGGTCATCAAGTTTTTCCATGACAGATGCCACGGAAAGTTCCAGGTCCGGGATTCTCAGCCTGCTTCCTTCCCATTCAAACAGCACACTGTGACTTTCATGGGTGATGGAGATTTCATTCCCCTCAGATTTCATGATCACCTGGCAGAGAGTTTCAAAAGGGATCAGGAAAGATTCCACGCTTGAGACGTCAGCATCAAATCCCATGATGATATTTAACTCCCGGCTGATCCCTGTTATAGTCACCTCCGCTCCTTCTACATCAAAACGAAGAAATAATGAACCCGGAGATTTCCGGAATAGTGCGTGGGTCCGTTTTACCATCTCTTTAAATTCTGAAAAACACATGGTCAGTTTCATCTGGGTTTTCCTCCTTAACATATGATCATATATATATATCAAGATGCGGAAAAAAAGGATCCTGAAAACACAGAATCCTTTTAACCCTCAGAAGAAAAAATACCGGCCACTTCTGTCAATCTTCCTGTCCTCTTTGAAATAACCGTATTTTATATAAAACATGCATTCATCTGCCGACAGATAGCGATAGACAGACTGCCCGCTGTACCCATTGGTCGCATACCTGCTGTCATAATCATCCGGATATCTTTCCTCCGTTTCTAAGCCGATGATACATAAGAGCAGGGCACACTCACCTGGGCTTAAGCAGAACGGAACTCTTTCCCTCATCATGTGTCT
Source organism: Anaerobutyricum sp. (assembly GCA_045226235.1). GTDB lineage: Bacteria > Bacillota > Clostridia > Lachnospirales > Lachnospiraceae > Anaerobutyricum. The sequence goes on along the minus strand of JBGVCE010000306.1, from coordinate 393 downwards.
TCCTCCTTTTCTTTGATCTTTCTGAATCTAATATGGTCATGAATCTGGTTCAGTCTGAAAAAGGGAACTAAGTTCCGTATTTTTTCCCATGTTGATGGCATAAATGATCATCAGGCAACATTAAGGAGGAAACAGATATGAACCTAAAAGAAGCAAAAAGCGGAGTATTCCAGTTTACCGTCATGTTTCAGAGCATACAGAAGTGCATCTCAAAAAACAAAAATGTGTACACAAGGATCGATGTCAGGGACAGGGAAGATAATACCGCAGTCATTTATGACTGGAACAGCATTGTCCCGGACATGACAAAAGTCCCGGTCCTGATGGATGTATCTGTGGAAGCAACGGAAAGAAACGGCCAGGTATTCCTGGACTTAAAGCAGTGTGCACCGT
>JBGVCE010000305.1:0-4409 GCA_045226235.1 Anaerobutyricum sp. | reverse complement strand
TACTGTGAGGAGCCGGATGCGGGAAAGCCGCACGTCCGGATCTGTGAGGGGCTAAGGGTGCGAGCCCTTAGTCTACTCGACTGTCGCGCAAAGTTATTTAACAGGAGCTACAGATAAATAAAACGGCAGAGAGTAGGTATTAATGTGCTTATTCTTCTGCCGATTCTTTTTCTGCTTCTTACATTGTTATGCGATAAGAATGATAGGAGTCTGAAGTGAATGAGAATAATAATGTCGCTTGAAAAGCGACCGTCCTTAATTCGATATCTGCTATATTTGTATCATCAATAGATAGAAGGAGGACGAGACTATGTATGGGGCAATTATGGGAGATATGATAGGGGCACCTTATGAGTTTGATATGGGAAATAAATCTAAGGAATTTCCTCTATTTTGTAAGCAGTCACAATTTACAGATGATTCGGTAATGACAATCGCTGTCGCTGAGGCACTCATGGACAGTATGGGAGAATCAGAAGAACAAGTAAAAGAAAAACTAATTATTTCCATGCAGAAATGGGGTAGAAAGTATCCCTATGCAGGATATGGGGGAATATTTTATCATTGGCTAAAAAAGAAAAATCCGAAACCTTACGGAAGTTATGGTAACGGATCCGCCATGAGAGTATCTTCAGCAGGATGGCTGTTTGATACGATGGATGATACAAGAAAATACGCAAGGCTGTCTGCGGAAGTTACACATAATCATCCGGAAGGGATCAAAGGAGCTGAGGCAACGGCATCTGCAATCTTTCTGGCCAGGAATGGGGCTTCAAAAGATGAGATTAAAGAGTATATTATTAATGAATTCCACTATGATCTCTCCAGAACCTGTGATGTGATCAGACCTGGTTATCATCATGTGGAGTCGTGCCAGGAAACCGTCCCGGAGGCAATCACAGCATTCCTGGAAGGAACTGATTTTGAGGATGTTATCAGGACAGCGGTATCCCTGGGCGGGGACTGTGATACTCTTACCTGTATAGCAGGGGGGATCGCAGAGGCATTTTATGGAGTCCCGGAGGAACTTAAAAAAGAATGCAGAAAGAGACTCCGGAAGGATATGCTTGAAATCCTTGACCGGTTTGAAGAACAGCTGACGCCTCCGTTCCATGATTCGTTTCTTGACGGGAATGAGATGATTGAAGAGGCAATTGAACAATATTATGAAGATAATACGGATGACAATCTGAAGGAGGTCCTTGAGGCAATCCGTAAACGCATGCATGCAGATGGGCATTTCATCTTCCCTGTAGTTGAGACCGGGGACGAGAATCCTTCATTTACTTTCCGAACCGTCCGTACGAATGACGGTAAAGAATGGGGAGTGGCATTTACTTCCCAGCCTGAATATGAGAAGGGAGAGCCAAGCCAGATACTATCCAATTTCATAGACACTACAATGAGATTTTTTCTTGGATCAGAAACGGCCGGTTTGATCTTAAATCCCTGGGGGAAGTATTTCCTGTTAGAAAAAGATCTGATCGAAGAGATCTTTGACGCAGATGGTAGTGTGGAATACGCAGTACCTGATGATCCGATTACTTCGGAACTCTTAGAGGACGGGTCATTCCTTAAAAGAGCTGCCGCTATCTGCAGCAGAAATCAGACTCCTCTTAACATGATCAAGCTGGCAAGGATACTTCGTGACAGCTATATTTGGATTCCCTGCAATACTGTCTTAAGTGACGCAGATTATGAGGCATGCGAGAAAACAGTAATGGAAGCAAAAGAAAAGAACGATCTTGATTCTCTGATTGGAATGGAGTTTACAAACCAGGATGAGGTCCGTTTAATACCGGATATCCTTCAAAGCGGGGAGGAGTATTATTTTCCTGTGTTTACAACAGCTGAGGAGATGGGAGAATACGGAGAGATATTTTCCAAGGTTGAGGGACATTTTCTGGAAGCTATAAACCTGGCAAAAAACAATGAAAAGAATGTCAGTGGGATTGTGATCAATGCCTTTTCTGAGCCCTTTGTAGTATCGATGGAGATGATAGAGATTATTGCTGATATGGAATCCAGTATTCCCGGAGAGGAGGACAAGAGTGATGAGTGAGATTCATTCTAAAGAGGATTTACAATATATTGTTGAAAATCTGATTGATGAGCTTCGGGAGTGTGAAGACGGAACCACTTTCGATACTTTTCATCTTCTCGAAAGAGTAGGTTATGACGGATCTGAATTTGATCATGATGATTTATTCGAGATCCATTTTACACTTTTCAGGAAAGCGAAAGAAAACCATATCACATTAGATATGTCTGCCCATGATGGTATGGTTGAAGGACTTCCTTTTCATTTGGATTACATTGTACGTAATAAAAGAGCCCAGATCAAATGTCCTTACTGCAGCAGTAAAAATACTGCCAGGATATTATATGGATATCCAGCATACAGTGAAGAACTGCAGAAGAAATTAGATAATGGGAAAATTGCTATAGGAGGATGCTGCATATCAGGGGCTCCGGTGGATGGTGGGATGATCCGGACGGATCCGACGAGAGTATGTAATAATTGCAAAAAGAAGTTTGGGAAACCGCCATTGATCATTTCAAGAGAGATGAACAGTGCAGAAGATTATCGGGATATTGTGGAGTCCATATGCTTCTCAGTAGGAGGATTCTTTCAGGGAAATACGAAAGTAACGATTATCCGGAATAAAAAAGGTGCTCTTATAAAGGTTGAGAAAACGCATTCTGCAGAAGAGATTCCAGACAGGCAAATCACAAAAAAGAAATGGAACAGGATATTGAACCTGCTTTACGATAAAATGTATTTACACGAATGGAAGAAAACCTACTACGATCCTGATGTGTTAGATGGAGAGCAATGGGAATTAAAGATCAAATTGACCGGTAAGCGGAGAAGAAATTATGAGGGAAGTAATGCTTACCCATCGTACTGGCCAGAATTAACGAAATTGTTCCGAGAATATACAAAATAGTGAGAAATAACAAAACTATGATAAGGCTGTTTACTGAAAAGTAGATAGCCTTATTTTAATTTTCTTTGAAAGGAGGGGATTTGGTTTGATCACCAGGAAAAGAACTCCCTGGGGGCTATTATATTTTATATTATTGCTAATGCTGGCTGGGGCCTATTTTATATCAGGGCTTTTTACATTTTCTGATGTAAACCTGTTGAATTACGGGGAGAAACTAAAATACATCTTTCTACATCCATTCCATCTCTGGTGGAATGACAGAACACCCATGGTCATGGGAATCGCATGTATCCTGTGGCTTATGGGTGTTTCTTATTTCCTGACCTATTACCGGAATTACCATTTTGGTGCAGAGCATGGAACGGCGGACTGGGGAGATGTCAGGACGATGCTGAAACAGCTACAGGACCCGGATCCTATGAGGAATACTATAGTGAGCAAGAATATATCCATAGGATTCGATGCGTTATCCAATATGAACATGCTTATCATGGGCGGATCCGGTTCCGGAAAGACAACTGGGATCGTGATCCCCAATATTCTCCTTGGGAGCTGTACAAATGTGATCCTGGATATCAAAGGAGATCTGCTCAAGAAATACGGCAATTATCTCAGGCAAAATGGAATCGTAGTAAAATCTTTGAACCTGAAAAATCCATTGCAGTCAGACCGGTATAACCCTTTTCTTTATATCCAAAACTATTCTGATCTCATTGGCCTGATCACTAATATCCAGAATTCAGTTACGCCGCCCGATGCCCAAAAAGGGGATCCGTTCTGGCAGGGTGCGACTCGTTCGCTATTGAAAAGATAGCGCACGAGCGATAAGTTCTCTTATTGCTCGGAGAACTGATGATTTGATAGGTAGAATGATGGGGTAACGCCCGGAAATGCCTACCCTTGAGCGGCATGCGTCTATGCTGTTACAGCATAGGGGTGTGAAGCCCGCTGACAAAGGCTGAGAGCAGTCGTAACAGGTTATGCTGACGAAAGCGTCCCAGAGGTGGGATGTACTGCCTATAGGCCAAGGGTCTATAAAGTATCTATGGTTAGAATGACCGCTCTGGCAGGCGGCCTGACGAACCTGCGAATGTACAGGTCTAGAAGAAGACCATATAGAAATGTATGGGGGCGTTAATTCGCCGTCGGTGTGGTTGAGTAAAAATCGTGCCTATGAAAGACCATGCAGTGTTACAGGCACTGGCGAGCCGACAGGACTATAGCAGGAACCTAAGGGTACATATGTAAAGATAGAATCATCGGAACGGGGAAAGGCAGCAGGTCATATTTATATGATAATCTGACGAAGAACAATAAGCGGAAGAACTGCTGCTGAAAAGTAGTGGTCGAACCTGTGAAGTTCCTGTAATAGGAATGGAGGAATGGCCACAAGTCAATAGCATAACCTAAGGCATTATTCAATCCATATGATAAGGATTCGACTAAGACCAAAAAGTC
>JBGVCE010000304.1:0-2718 GCA_045226235.1 Anaerobutyricum sp. | reverse complement strand
AATATGGGCAGTCTTCCGCCCCCTTCGGTAGTCGTCATTATCCAGTGCCGGAAGATCATCATGGATCAGGGAATAAGTATGGATCATCTCTATGGCAGCCATAAAGGGCTCGATCAGTTCCCTGTCCTCCCCTCCGAACATAAGATAGGTCTCCTCCATCAGCATGGGACGAAGCCGCTTTCCGCCGGCATTCATCGTATAATTCATGGCCGACAGAACAGCCTTCTGATAACCGGTTTCCTCCGGCAGATAAGAAGCCAGAATGGATTCAATATGAGCCGTCTTTTCCTGGATCTGTTTGTTGATCGATGTTTCCATTCTGTCCCTCCTGTAAGACAATGATTTCTTTTTCGGTTTTATCCAGAGTCAGATTACATTTCTCCAGTAATTTAACTCCTTTTTTGTATAGGTTCATGGAATCATCCAGACGGATGTCAGGCTGTTCCAGTGCTTCAATGATAAGGTCCAGTTCTTTAAATGCATCCTCAAGAGAAAATTTTGTTTTCGCCATGCTCAATTCTCCTCTTCTTTGATGATTTTTCTACTTTCTACCTCAGCTCTTCCGTCCTTGAAAATAAGAGTAAAATATTCATTTTCATCAATCTGACTTACGGAAGAAATGGGAGTCTCATCCTTCTTCTGGGCAAACACATAGCCACCCCGTAGCCGCATGGATGGGGACAAAGCAGTCAGCCTCTCCCCATAAAACTCAATTCTGTGGGCTGCCCGGATCCTTTGGCCTTCGATCAGAGCATTAAGCCGATCCCTGTACAGGGTAAGCTGTGTCCTCTGCCTTTCCAGCCTGGAGCCGGGATGGTTGGCGGCAAGCAGCTTACGGTAAGTGTCCAGCTGCCGCCTGATCTGGTCTGTCTTGTATGTTATCCTCTGTTCCAGGGCATCCTGATAGCGGTCCAGCTGCTGCAGGATAGAGAAGACATCCGGAATCGCCAGCTCACATGCGGCGGATGGAGTCGGCGCCCTAAGGTCCGCACAGTAATCTGCGATGGTCATATCAATCTCATGTCCTGTTCCTGAGATAACCGGTGTGTCGGCGTCGTAGATAGCGTCCGCTACCTCCCGTTCATTGAATGCCCACAGGTCCTCCATGGAACCTCCGCCTCTTCCTATGATGATGACATCTACACCGTAATAGTCAAAGAAACGGATTCCTTCTGCGATGGATCTAGCAGCCCCGTCTCCCTGCACTTTGGCAGGATAAAGGTAAAGCTGAACGAAAGGATTTCTTCTGGCAGCAACACTTTTGATATCCTCAATCGCTGCCCCGGTTACCGCCGTTACGATTCCAATGGTACGGGGATAAGAAGGAAGTGGTTTCTTTCGGTCATGGTCAAAATAGCCCAGGCCGGCCAGCTCTTTCTTAAGCTGTTCAAATTTCTGATACAGAAGACCGGCTCCTGCCAGGCTGATGGTCTTAGCATATAACTGATAGGCTCCGTCCCTCTCAAAAACAGAAACATTTCCCGCCACAATCACCAGCTGACCGTTCTCCAGGCGAAAATCCAGTCCCCCCGCACGGTTTTGTAAAAACATCACACATTTCAGACTGCTCCTGGCATCTTTCAGGGTGAAATATATATGCCCCGAGGAATGGTATTTGCAGTTGGAAATCTCCCCTTTGATGTGGATCATCCGAAGGGCATAATCCGACTCAAATATGCGATGTATGTAAGAATTCAGCTGGGACACGGTAAAAATACGATTCATGAAAACCAGCAAGCCTTTCTTGTAATAAATAAAGCATATAAAGACAAAGAGACGGTCAACGCAGATACCACATTTACCGTCTTACACTTCTTTCTCTGTCCGGTCTTCCTGTCAGGAGGATGACCGTAAGTATATCACAGATGTTCAGTTATCGCGGTTCAAAAATATAGTATCCTGTTGATTGACCTGATGGATATCAGGCAAGTTTCGCCAGTACCCCATTGATAAACCGGGGAGCCTCCTCACTGCAGTAGATCTTGGCAATCTCCACAGCTTCGTTAATCGCTACACCGGTGGGTATATCTTCATCGTATAGTATCTCATAAACAGCCAGGCGAAGGATCGCCAGCTCTGTCTTTCCAAGGCGGCTTAATCGCCACCCCTGACAGATCTCCCGGATCTTCTCATCGATGGAATCAAGATCATCCAGGATGGCTGTCAGTTTCTTCCGGATGTATAATCGGTCTTCCTCACTCTCTACCTGCTGGTAGAAGGCTTCGGCTTGTTCTTCCAGTTCTTCTCTGGTATTGAATTCAATTCGGAAAAGCAGAAGAAAGATACTCTCTCTCAGTTTTCTTCTTGACATCTTCATAAAAGAACCTCCGTGATAATATGTTTGTTCATAAATTCAAGGATCAGTCAATCTGAATCCCGGCGATCCGGATGTTGATCTCTTCTACATTCAACCCGGTCATGGTTTCAATGGCACTCTTTACGCGATCCTGTACCTCTTCGGATACCTTGGCGATATTCACTCCGTAGTCCAGAACCAGCTTAAGATCCACATCAACGATATCCTGATTAATGAGGATTTTAACACCCTTAGATAACTTTTTCATGCCCAGCTTGCTGACAATCTCATTGGTGATATTGCCATACATCTTGTTTACGCCTTCCACTTCCGTGGCTGCCAGACCGGCGATCACTGCCACAACTTCGTCTGCAATCTGCACATTTCCAATGCTCTGTATATCATAATCCGTATTTGTCGTA
>JBGVCE010000303.1:0-5247 GCA_045226235.1 Anaerobutyricum sp. | reverse complement strand
TCAGGACCCGGTCGGAAGTCCATCCTTTGTATTTGCTTGTGATATAGCCCTGCAGGTTAGACAGGTTAAAAAGATAAGGCGCATACTCTTTCTTCTGGCTTACTTTCTTGGAGGTTATCCTGGCAGGATGCCCTTCTATACGGGACCGGATTTCCTCCAGTTCTTCCGGTTTATCGAACTTTTCATTCTCTTCCACATAATAGAAGCCTTCGAAGTCCTTCTTATCTGCTGTCTCAAACAGACCCTTTAACCGGTAGTATTTTGTAACCTGGAATGCCTCGATCTCCTTATCTCTGTCATAGATGATCTTCAGGGTGGGCATGATGACCCGCCCTACATTCAATAATCTTATATTCTTTCCGGTCCGGAACTTAAGGGTAGCCACCGAGGTCAGGTTAATCCCGATCAGCCAGTCCGCGATCTGGCGACCGAAACCGGCATCCTGTAGAGACTGCATCTGTTCATTCGGGATCAGTTCGGACAGTCCGCGGTTTACTTCCCTGGAAGTCCATTCACTTAGAAGGATTCTCTCCACCGGCTTATCCGGATGGATGAAGCCAATGATCTCATCCGCGATGATCTGCCCCTCCCGGTCATCATCTGTGGCGGAAATGATTCCCTCCACATCCGGCCGCTCTATCAGTTTCCTGATAATATCAAGCTGTCTTACCACGCCGGCATCTGCCTGGTCCTTCTTCCTGGAATCGGTTTTTACCTTATATCGAAATTCCTCGGGGATAAAGGGAAACCTCTCGATCTTCCACTGTTTCATCTCCGGGTCATAGTCCTTGGCATCATATAGCTGGAGGAGGTGTCCGAAGGCCCATGTGATCACATAGTTCTCCCCTTCAAAATATCCGTTTTTTCGAACGGCAGAGGTGGCATCCGCGATGTTTTTTGCCACGGACGGCTTCTCCGCTATGATTACTTTCTTCATATTTGCTCCTGATCATTAGGTTATTCAAATCTTACTCGCGTTATATTGTATCAGATATCCGGTGATTGGAAAAGGGGGGTAAGTTTTCTAAAGATTTAACGATTGCAGAACTTCTCTCAGATTGGAAACGCCATATAGTTCAATCTGGTCCCGGATGCCGGCCCCCAGTCCTTCCAGGTTGGTCGCGGGCAGGATGGCCCTGGTAAATCCCATCTTCACGGACTCCCGCAGCCTTTGTTCCACATGGCCAACCCCTCTGATCTCACCGGTGAGACCCACCTCACCGAAGATGATGGTGCCAGGATGAACCGGCAGGTTCCGATAGCTGGATATCACGGCGCATACAATCCCTAAGTCCATGGCAGGCTCTGCCAGTTTTATGCCTCCTGCCACATTTACGTAGGCGTCACAGCCTCCCAGCTGCATACCTGCCTTCTTCTCAAGCACAGCCAGGAGCAGGTTCAGACGGTTGAAATCGATACCTACAGTTGTTCTTCTGGGTATGTTAAAGCTGGTGGGGGATATGAGGGCCTGGATCTCAATCAGCAGCGGTCTGCTTCCCTCCATGGAGCATACCACAACAGACCCTGCCTCATTAACCGGACGTCCATCCAGCATAATCCGGGAAGGATTGGACACTTCCATCAGCCCCTGTTCCCTCATCTCAAATACACCGATCTCATTGGTGGATCCAAAACGATTCTTGACACCGCGAAGGACCCGGTAAAGGGCATTCCTCTCCCCCTCAAAATACAGGACCGTATCTACCATATGCTCCAGGGTTTTGGGGCCGGCAACCACACCTTCCTTGGTCACATGGCCCACCAGAAATACGGCGATACCCTCATTTTTGGCAACCTGCATAAGGACGGAAGTCACTTCCCGAACCTGACTTACACTGCCGGCAGCGGAAGTAATCTCATCGGAATACATGGTCTGGACAGAGTCCACCACCACCATATCCGGCTTCTTCTCCCGGATCATATCCGCAGCTGCCCGGATATCGGTCTCACATAGGAGGAAAATCTCTTTCTGAAAGCCTCCCAGCCGGTCCGCCCGCATCTTAATCTGTTTCAGGGATTCCTCCCCGGAGACATAGAGGACGGTTCTTCCCGCATTTCCAAGATTCCTGCAGACCTGCAGCAGGAGGGTAGACTTACCGATTCCCGGGTCTCCTCCTACCAGGGTGAGGGACCCTCTCACGATTCCTCCCCCCAGGACCCGGTCCAGCTCCAGCATACCGGAAGAAATCCTGTCCTCCTTCTCCATGGACACCTGAAAAATCCCGGTTACCTTGGGGGCAGATGTGCCCCTCAGAGATTTCTTTTCACTGGTCCGGGTTACCCTCTCTTCCACCAGGGTGTTCCACTGTCTGCATCCCGGGCACTGTCCCATCCACTTGCTGGTTTCATATCCACACTCTTTACAAAAAAATACTGTCTTACCCTTTGCCATTTCACGATCCCTATTCTTAAAGTTTTCTCTGGGCAGAAACAAAAGACCGCCTTCTTGAAGACGGTCATTTGTAATCTTATAATTTTACCACGCGTACCTTAACATTTTCTCCTTCGTTAAGTTCGATGCTGAAGTTAATCTTTCCTCCAAGACTGGACTTCATCTTTCCGATGTTTGTGTCATCCACATAGACCTTGTACTCTTTCTCTGCTTCCAGTCCTAATGTGATCTCTATATCATCCTTCGATTCCACGTCAAAAGAAAGCTGATGTTCGGAGTCCCTGAAATTATGAACCGCAGATCCCGGTACCGACTCGTATAAAACGCTCCCGTTTCTCTCAAGTCGCGTAATCTCTCTGAATGTCTTTACTTTATAGGTATCCCCCTCAAATGCATAATCAGAAAGCTTCGTCTTCTGCCCGAGACTGTAATCTCCAAAGCAGAGCGTGCCGTTATCCTGTGCGATCAATTCTTTAACATTAGACATTTTTTTTACCTCCGCGCCTGATCTGTCTCACTCGTCAGGTAACTTAATTGATATTATTATTATATCGGAAATGAGGATTATTTTCCACTACAAAATACAGATGTAACATTCTTATTTATTACAGATAACAATGTTTCCATCCCTGATGTCAAGTTCTGTTACGCTGCCATCCCTGATCTCCCCGCTCAGATACTTATCCGCAAGAAAATCTTCCAGATGATCCTGGATGGCCCGTCGCAATGGTCTGGCGCCATACTGGGGATCGTAACCCTTGTCCAGCAGGTAATCCACCACCTCTTCGGAGCAGATCAATGTGAATCCCGGCGTCTCTGCAACCCTGGCGGTCAATTCTGCTAGGAGCAGTTTCACGATATCCCTCTGGTGTGGCTTATCCAGAGACCGGAAGACGAGGGTAGCGTCGATACGGTTCAGGAATTCCGGTTTAAAGAGCCGCTTCACTTCCTCCAAAACGGAAGCTTTCATCTTCTCGTAATCCTGCTGTACGTCGGTTTTGGTCATGAAGCCCAGATGCTTAGGCGACATAATCCTCTGAGCTCCGGCGTTGGAGGTCATGATAATTACCGTGTTCTTAAAATCGATCTTTCTGCCGTTGGAATCGGTGATCTGCCCGTCATCCAGCACCTGAAGCAGGATGTTGAAGACATCCGGATGGGCTTTCTCTATCTCGTCAAATAAGATGACGCTGTAGGGATGGCGCCTTACCTGCTCGGAAAGCTGTCCACCGTCCTCATGGCCTACATAGCCGGGAGGGGAACCGATCATCTTAGACACACTGTGCTTCTCCATATACTCGGACATATCTACCCGGATCATGGCCTTTTCCTCCCCGAATAATGCCTCAGCCAACGCCTTGGATAATTCGGTTTTTCCCACACCGGTGGGCCCCAGGAACATGAAGGAACCGATAGGCCGCCTGGGGTCTTTTAGCCCTACACGGCCACGCTTTACGGCTTTACTAAGGATATTCACAGCCTCATCCTGCCCCACCACACGTTTCTTCAGCGTATCTTCCAGGTGAACCAGCCGGTCGGATTCGCTCTGACCGATCCGGGTGACAGGGATGCCGGTCCAGGAGGAAACCACCTGGGCGATATCATTCTCCGACACAGTCATACGGCCTTTGTTCCTTTTATTCTCCCAGGAATCCATCACTTCATCCAGATGCTCCTGTATCTTTTTCTGTTTTGTATTATTCAGTTTCGCCTTGCGGAGATTCCCCTCTATCAGGGCTTCTTCCTTGCGGGCAGAATACCTGCGGATCTGATCCTGCATATCTTTGATGGCCTCAGGTGTGGTATAAAGGCCAACCCTCTTCTTGGAAGCCGCCTCATCCATCACATCGATAGCCTTGTCCGGCAGAAAGCGGTCGCTGATGTAGCGTTCCGACAGGACCGCTGCCGCCCGCAGGGCATCCCTGGTATAACGGACCTGATGGTGCTTTTCAAAATACTCCTTCAGCCCCTCCAGGATGGCTACGGTCTCATCCAGGGTAGGCTCTTCCACCGTCACCGGCTGGAATCTCCGCTCAAAGGCGGCATCCTTTTCGATATATTTGCGGTATTCATCCCTGGTGGTGGCCCCGATCAGCTGGATCTCACCCCTGGCCAGAAATGGTTTTATGATATTGGAGGCATCGATGGAGCCTTCGGCTCCTCCTGCCCCGATCATGGTATGGATCTCATCGACGAAGAGTATGACATTCCCCGCCATCATCACTTCATTCAGCAGATTCTTGATACGCTCCTCGAATTCGCCACGGTATTTGGATCCGGCGATCAGCCCCGGAAGATCCAGGGTGAGGAGATTCTTATCCTTCATCATCTCGGGCACTTCCTGCGCCACGATTCTCTGGGCAAGGCCTTCTACGATGGCGGTCTTTCCTACCCCCGGCTCACCCACCAGGCAGGGGGAATTCTTCGTCCTACGGCTTAAGATCTGAAGGATCCGCTGGAGTTCTTCCTCCCTCCCTACGATGGGATCCAGACGTCCATCCCTGGCCCTCTGGGTAAGGTCATCGCAGAAGCTTTCCATCATGGAGGGCTGGCCTTTGGCTTTCTTGTTCCCGAATACCGCCTGGTACTCTCTCTTGGCGTAGGCCGGATCGATGCCGCAGGCAGTCAGAAGGTCAAGGTAGGCTTTTTTGCGGTTCAGATTCATCCCCTTGAATAATCTCTGGGCGATGCAGTCCTTCTCCTTGAGGATGGCAATAAGGATGTGCTCCGTCCCCACTTGGTCGGAATCAAATCGCTCTGCCTCGGCTTTGGCCATCTCCAGAACATGCCCGGCCTTGGGGCTGTAACCCTGGAAACTGGTCTCCGAGACGTCCCCCAGGGTCATGGACTGACCA
>JBGVCE010000302.1:0-3788 GCA_045226235.1 Anaerobutyricum sp. | reverse complement strand
CACGTAGGCCAGGGGCTGAGCCTCCTGAATCCCTGCCAGTCCACGGAACCTTGCAAGCAGGATCAGCAGAGGGATAAAGATTAAACCACTTCTCAAAGAGGAGGTAATGGAAGCCTGAAGCCGGTAACCGGTGCTTTGCAGCATCATTTCCGTCACTGTCCCCATAGGCATGAAGATCAGGGATGCACAATAAAGATTCAGCGCCCTGATGCCTATCCGGATTACCTCAGGATCATCCCGGAATATCTGTATGATCTGGGAAGAATGACTGATCACCAGGATACTTACGATGACCAGAAGTCCTTCCGCATAGGCCATGGTATATAACAAGGCCCTGCGGACCCTGGAGTACTTGCCTGCCCCATAATTAAAGGCACAGATGGGCTGGAATCCCTGCCCTATCCCCAGAGCAAATGAGAAGACAAACATGCAGACTCTGGATACGATACTCATGGCAGCAACTGCTGCATCACCATAGAATCCCGCTTCCTTGTTCAGAATCATGGTAGCGACACTGGCCAGGGCCTGACGAATCAGGGCAGGAAATCCTGTGGCACAGATATCAAACACCACAGAAGGCCGGAAAGATGCATTTTTCAGGCTAAGTTTTGACTGAGTCTTCCCGCTGTAGAACATAAACAAAAGGATGAGAAAACTGATCACCTGACTGATGGCTGTGGACAGACCGGCTCCTGCGATACCCAAACCAAAGCCAAACATAAGGATAGGATCGCCAACCATGTTCAGGATGGACCCCGCCAGAAGACCAATCATACCCAGGGATGCCTTCCCCTCATAACGAAGGATGTTGTTCAGTACAAAACTGGAGATCATCATAGGGGTGGCGAGGAGGATATAGATGATATATGTTTTGGCATAAGGTGCTATGGTTTTGGTACTTCCAAGCAGATAGACCAGAGGATCGATGAAGATCAATCCCAGGATCAGGATAAAGATTCCGCACATAAATGAGCACAAAAAACCGGTGGATGCAATCTGGCTGGCACCATCATAATCCTTTCTGCCCAGCTTTCTGGAAAGAATGCTGCCGGAACCCTGTCCGAACATAAAACCGATGGCCTGGATAATAGCCATAAATCCAAACACCACTCCCACCGCGCCACTGGCACTGGTTCCCAGCTGTCCTACAAAGGCGGTATCCACCATATTGTAAATACTGGTAACCAGCATGCTGATAATGGTAGGGATTGCCAGCATTACAATCAGTTTTGGTACCGGTGTCTCCGTCATCTTTTTAAATTGAACTTCTCTGTTGTTATCCATATTTTCACCTGTTTTCTATATGATAAAAGGCTTTTGACCCTGACAGTCTACGGTGTTATAATGTAACTAATCAGAACCATGCAGATCTTTGGAATCGTTACTTTAAACTGATTATATCAGAGAGGGGGCAGATTATGTCAACATCAGATTTTTTACAGCGTATCAACCAGCTGAATGAGATGATTGGTAAGAGCAAACACATCGTATTCTTCGGAGGAGCCGGTGTATCCACGGAAAGCGGTATCCCTGATTTCCGAAGCAAGGATGGCCTCTATAATCAGCATGATGTGCAGTTTGATTCCTACGCTCCGGAATATCTCCTTAGCCATGAATGTGTTTACAGAAATTCCAAGGTATTCTTTGAGTACTATCGTCAGAAGATGGACACCAGGGATATCAAACCTAACATCACCCATTATAAACTGGCTGAGATGGAGCAAAAAGGAAAACTGGATGCTGTTGTCACACAGAATATCGACGGACTTCACCAGAAAGCCGGCAGCCAGACCGTCTATGAGATCCACGGTACCACCCAGAGGAACTATTGTACCAAATGCGGACGGCAGGTCCCTGCTGATTTTATCTTTGAATCCACAGACCCCATTCCCCTCTGTCCGGACTGTGGCGGTATGATCCGGCCGGATGTTACCATGTATGGGGAATCCCTTCCGGATTACGCATGGGACGGGGCCATGAGGAGTATCAGCAAGGCGGACATGTTCATCATCGGGGGAACTTCCCTTACCGTCTATCCCGCTGCCAATCTGATCCATTATTTCCGGGGCGAAAACCTGGTCATGATCAACCGTGACAGCACTCCCCAGGATCGTTACTGCAAACTCGTCTTCCATGAGAATCTTGGTGACGTATTCGGAGCAATTAAAATATAATGTTTCGTAAGGCAAAGCCAGAGCCGTACCTTGTGCAGGTACGGCTCTTTTTGAATCATATTTGCTTCCTGTTAATTCAATCTGATGGCATTCGGTTATTTAATCCATTTACTGAAACCGATGGACTTCATGGAGACTCCGCTTTTCTTTAAATCTTTATATTTTTTGCTAAACATCAAATCCCAACGGGCAAAGGCTTTTCTTAACCGATTGTTTGCAGTCTCATAATGAGTTTCCAGATCCGCCGGATCAGCGGTCGACTTGTAGTTATAATCTTCGGATTCCGAATCCCTCCACTTATACTGTGTCAGAGTGATAGCATCTTCATCACCATCATAGAGGGTTGTTATGGTTCCATATATTATATCTCTATCAATTTCATCTACGTCATCAAGATAATCTATCTCAAAATCTCCGGTCCTTACTGACTCGTTTCCGGAAATCAGATCAATCTTCATGCACAGATTTAACTGGAAACCGGATTCCTGATCCTGATAATAGTAGAAATCCATTTCTTTTTTATCTTTATAAGCTACGATCCATACATTGGTGAAATTAAAGCTTCCATCGTCCTTCACCCATTCCAGGGTGTATGTTTTTTCTTTTTTATCATATTTTCCTTTGCTCAGAACATAATTCCGAAGCTTCCTTGCACGGTTTACGCTCTTCTTCTCAACGATTACCGTACATTTGTATTTCTTACCGCCAACCTTAGCGATAATCTTTGCCGTTCCGATCTTTTTGGCTTTTACTTTACCCTTTTTGGTAACGGTGGCAACACTCTTCTTGTTGCTGGTCCATTTTACTTTCTTCTTTGTTCCTTTTATTTTAAGCTGTATGCTGTCGCCTTTAGCCAGATATACGGTCTTCTTATTAAGCTTAACCTTGGCGTAGGCAGGTTTCGCCTGCAGCGCGAGTACAGCCATGGCAAAAACCATCAGCATCATAATAACCCGGATTCCCTTCTGTTTTCTCATGATAACCACCCTTCCTTTCTTTTTGATTCATATTCATAATGTCAAATATTAATATTTATTAATATTGTTACGTTAATTATACGATAATTTAAAGCAAAATCAATAAGTTTACAGATAATTATACAAAGATAACTAGAAAAAAGCTGCCGCTCCGGAAAGCGACAGCTTTAAAGACTTGATTTACTTATTACTCTTCTTCAAAAACATCTTTTGCTTTGTTTGCATTTCTGATCTTGGAAAGGATTACCATAACTACGATCAGAAGAAGAATCTCTGCCACAAGGCCCATGATGGTAAAGAGTTCGGATCTTGGATCCTGGGTCAATGTGAAATTGATGACATCTGACAGGTCTGCCTGTTTAAAATAGGCATCTGCCTGATCAACATAATTCTGCAGAGTGTTGATGGTCTGGGTCTTGAAAACAGTATTCATGACAAGGGCAACGATATTGATGACCAGATCAAGAAATACGACCAAAGTCACAAAGAAGGAACTCTTCAGTTCAACCAGTGCTCCCCCGGCGATTGCTCTTGCAGACTTGGTGGTCTTTCTCAGGTTTCCGAAGAAAAGGAAAGTGATCAATCCAACAAGAACGCCGATGACAATCAGGGAAGTTGCGAGGGTAGAGTCGGCAGA
>JBGVCE010000301.1:0-6291 GCA_045226235.1 Anaerobutyricum sp. | reverse complement strand
CAACGAAAAGCTGACCCCGGTCATGCTGGCGCTCGGCAGCGGGATCGGCGAAGAATTCGATATCAACAAGCTGCGCTACGGCAAGGTCATCATCATGGCCGATGCCGATGTCGACGGCTCCCATATCCGCATCCTGCTTCTGACCTTCTTCTACCGCTTTATGCCAGACCTGATCCACCATGGTCACGTTTTCCTGGCCACACCGCCTCTTTATAAGGCCATTCCCAAAAAAGGCAAGGAAGAATACCTCTACGACGATAAAGCCCTGGAAAAGTACCGTAAGACCCATAAAGGGGACTTCACCCTGCAGAGATACAAAGGTCTTGGGGAGATGGATGCTGACCAGCTTTGGGAGACCACCCTCTGCCCGGAGACCCGGATCTTAAAACAGGTGGAGATAGAAGACGGAAGGATGGCTTCCCAGATTACTTCCATGCTTATGGGCAGCGAAGTAGCTCCAAGAAGAGAGTTTATTCACGAACATGCACAGGATGCGGAGGTAGATGTATAGTATGTCAGAACGAATCATTCGATCAGAGTTTTCTGATATCATGCAAAAATCATATATCGATTATGCCATGAGCGTAATCTGTCAGAGGGCCCTCCCGGATGTGCGGGACGGCCTGAAACCGGTGCAGAGAAGGGTCCTGTATGCCATGCAGGAGCTGGGGTTACGCCCCGACCGGCCCCATAGGAAGTCAGCCCGTATCGTTGGCGATACCATGGGTAAATATCACCCCCATGGTGACAGTTCCATCTATGATGCCCTGGTGGTAATGGAACAGGAATTTAAAAAAGGCATGCCCCTGGTGGACGGCCACGGCAACTTCGGTTCCATTGAAGGGGACGGGGCAGCGGCCATGCGTTACACCGAGGCCAAATTACAGAAGTTCACCCAGGATGTCTACCTGGCGGATATGGATAAAAATATCGTTGATTTCCAGCCAAATTTTGATGAGACGGAGAAGGAACCGGTGGTTCTTCCCGTGCGGATTCCCAACCTCCTGATCAATGGAGCGGAAGGAATCGCTGTAGGTATGACTACCAACATACCGCCCCACAACCTTTCCGAAGTGGTGGATGGAATCATCGCTTACATGGATAACGAGGATATTACGGTCAAAGAGCTGATGCAATATATTAAAGGACCGGATTTCCCTACAGGGGGCCTGGTGGTAAATGAAAGCGATCTGTTGGAAATCTACGAGACAGGGGTCGGCAAGATCAAGATCCGCGGCAAGGTGGAGCTGGAGAGGTCTAAGAAGAAAAGCGGAAAGGATAAACTGGTGATTTCCGAGATTCCTTATACCATGATCGGTGCCAATATCGGCAAGTTTATCTCCGACGTGGTGGGCCTCATCGAAGGGAAGAAGACGGCAGACATCACCGATGTTTCCAACGAATCCTCCAAGGAAGGGATTCGTATCGTCCTGGAGCTGAAGAAAAATGCAGATGTGGAGAGGCTGAAGAATCTCTTATATAAAAAGACCCGGCTGGAGGACACTTTTGGTGTCAATATGCTTGCCATCGTAGACGGAAGACCGGAACAGCTGAGCCTTAAAGATATCATCCGCCACCACACCAACTTCCACTATGAACTGGTAAGAAGGAAATATACCACCCTTCTGGAGAGAGCTCTGGAACAGAAAGAGATCAAAGAAGGCCTCATCCAGGCCTGCGATGTGATTGATTTGATCATTGAGATCTTAAGGGGCAGCAGTAATATCAAACAGGCAAAGGCCTGTTTGGTAGAAGGCAAGACCGACGGGATCAATTTCCGCAGCAAAAAGTCCAAGAGACAGGCAGCCAAACTCCGCTTTACGGAGAAGCAGGCCACAGCTATCCTGGAGATGCGACTCTATAAGTTGATCGGGCTGGAAATCCTGGCCTTACAGGAGGAGTATGCCAAGCTTCTCTCTGAAATCAGTCAGTATGAAAAGATACTCAAAGATCCTAAAGAGATGAAGAAGGTCATCAAGAAAGACCTTCTGAAGATTAAGAAAGAGTATGGATTCGAGCGGAAAACGGCACTGCTGAACGCCAAGGCAGCGGTGGTGGAAGAACTTCCTATAGAAGAAAAAGAAGTGGTTTTCGTTATGGACCGGTTTGGCTATGGCAAAACCATGGATAGAGCAACCTATGATCGGAATGAAGACACAGTCAAAGCGGAGTACACCTTTATCGTACCCTGCATGAACACAGATAAGCTGGTCCTCTTCACCCAGGATGGAAACATGCACCAACTGAAAGTCATGGACCTGCCGGCAGGGCGCCTGAGAGATAAGGGAATTCCTCTGGATAATGTCTGTAACTACGACCATGCCAGCCAGCAGATTCTGGCCATCTTCTCCATGGAAGAACTGGAGGAAAAAGAAATTCTTTTCGTTACCAGGAAATCCATGGCCAAGTTTGTGGATGCCTCTGAATTTATCGTTTCCAAGAAAACCGTAGCTTCCACAAAACTGGGAGAGGGAGATGAACTGGTTTCTGTCATCCTCATGTCCGAAGAAGAAAAACAGAAGAAGAGCATTATCCTTCAAAGTGACAACGGCTATTTTCTCCGCTTCTCCCTGGATGAGATCGGTAAAAAGAAGAAGGCCACTCTTGGCCTCCGGGGCATGAGCCTCAAGGGAGGAGACCAGGTGAGGGCTGTCTACCTCTGCGATGCCGGAGATACCTCCGCCCATATCATCTATAAAGAAAAAGAACTCTACTTTACCAAGCTGAAGCTGACTTCCAGAGACGGAAGAGGGACCAAGGTGAGAAGATAGAGTTGTAATTTAAAACCCCAGACATGATGAAATGTGTCTGGGGTTCTTCATTAATAGATTATGACGGGAAAGTTTTCATCCACGTATTTGAATAAAGTGGCGGCTGCCCAGGTAGGGCAGTTGACGCAGCCATGGGAGCCGTTGGTCTTATAGATGTTGCCGCCGAAGCTGTCTCTCCAGCTGGCGTCATGTAGTCCTTGGTTGCCGTTAAAAGGCATCCAGTATTCTACATGAGACCGGTAAGGAGTTCCACCGGCATTATAGCCTTCCAGATAGTCATCCCTTTTCTTATAAGTGATGGCATAGACACCTGAGTAGGTAACATGAGGTGGCTTTCCTGTGACAACAGAGGTATTCATGATACAGTCTCCATCCACGAAGAGCCATAATTCCTGGGCGGCCAGGTTAACCTCCACGTAGGAGTCACCGATATCCGTCTCTTTCGTCTGAATAGCGGCAGTGTAGGAATAAATGGGCTTCCGGTTGACATTCTTGCCGCTTTTAATTTCTTTGATTAGTTTTTTCTTTTCCTTTTTGAAATCGATTCTCCAGCCGTAATCACCATTGTAGACATTGATCTTATTTCCGTTTGCGGTGGTGAAGGGGCGGGCGCTTCCCATGGTATTATACTTATTTCCCAGGGATTCCACATAATCACCTACAAGACTGCTGGACAGCTCAGTTTTGAAATCCTTTGAAATGATGATCCAGTCCTTGGTGGTATTGTAATCGATGGTTTCCGTTGCATACGTAAAATCATGAACGATGGTTCCGTGGGTATACTTGTTGGCAGTATCCCGGGCTTTGATGACCACATCATCCTTGGCGTAGTACTTGGGAAGTTTATAGATGTCTTCCTTCACCAGATCGATGGAAGTCTTACAGGTGGCCAGGGATTCCTCGATGGCTGCGATCAGTCTCTTCTTGATGACGGTATTGCCCAACACTTCCGGTACGATCTCAAACTCTGTATCACCTGCCTGGATGTAAGTGCTTTTTGGCGCTACGATGTTTTCCTTTTTAAAACATTCCAGGGAATCCACCAGACTGGCCATGGCTTCTTTGTCATAGCTGACATCCAGTGTCAGGGTGGTATCCTTCTCCCCAAACATGTTGGTGAACCATAATCTGGGATCCAGGGAGTCAAAGAGGTCCTGCACCTGGCTTCCCACGTCAATGACTGTATGGATGGCTGAAGCAGAGACGGTTTCTTCCCGCTCTTTTTCCTTCAGTACGATGGAGTGAGCATCGATGTCGTCGGTAAATACCTTTTCGGCTTCTTCCACGGTCATTTCCCCGAGACTCTTTCCGTTTGCCGTTATGGCATGGGGAAAATGGCTGGAGTAGTAGTAGTATCCTCCCCCGTAAACAGCTCCGAGGAGAACCACCAGGGCTGCCAGAACAAATGGCCAGCGGCGCTTCTTCTTAACGGGTGTTCCCTCATTAATCTCATTGCCGGATGGACTGACAGTTTCTTCATTTGTTGCAGAAGGAGTTTCTGTTGCTGCAGGTTCTTCTGCAGGCGCTGCAGTCTCTTCTGGAACATCTGCTTTTTCAATATCTTCTGCGATATCAACAGTTTCTATAGATTCCGTCTCATCCGTTTCCTCCTGGACTTCCTGAGGAACCTCTACATTTTCTGTTTTCTCTATTTCTTCTATTTCTTTTTCTTCTATTTCTTCTATCTCCGGATCATTAAGTTCCGGAGTATTCAAAAGATCATTACTCATACGAACCTATCCTCTCAACTTTATATCAACACGATAGGCAATATTATAGTATATGTAACGGAAAAAAGAAAGGTCAATTTTTCTTAATAATTTGTGAATTTTCTTTACAGAATTGGTAACTTTTTTAGCATGAGACAGGTTTTTCAGCTTAACTCATTGATAACCCTGAAAAATGCTTCCACCTGCCGGGGGCTGTTGCTGCACAACTGAGAATTGTGGAAGCGGGGATCCTGGGTGACATCCTTGCCAAACCAGGACGGAGGGGTATAAGCCCTGGCCTGCTCTACCGATTCAAATTCTACTTCTGCCATACGGAACCCTTCGTATTCCTCATGAAAGAGGTCCAGTTCGATAAGGAGGCCATCCTTCTCCGGTATCTTGTATCGGGTCTTGGAGATCAGCATTCCGTCTCTCTTTCCCTTCAGATGGTCGAAGGTGGAGGCATCGATGGGCATCTCGATTTCCTCTCTGGCCAGCAAACCGCCTGACTTCAAGGTCAGGATATACTCCTCATTTTTCTTTCTGACCCGGATTACCGGTGAGGTGCAGACGTAGGCCTGACATAGTTCATCATGGGGATATTGGTCCAGTTGATCCGGCAGTTTCTTAACCAGGAATTTTCTTTCTATTTCCATATTTTTCCTTCTTCCCTAGTTCTTTTTCTTGTCATATCTACTAACAAGATACACCTATCTTATACATTTAGAAAGCATAAATTCAAAATTAATAAAACCCCTTACTTGATAAACCAGCCTATTTGGGATAAAATAGATAAGATTAAGATATAAAATTATTCACGGGAAACAAACGGAGGGAGAATAGATGGTATACGTATTTTTCGCAGAAGGATTCGAAGAAGTTGAGGGGTTAACTGCGGTGGACCTGGTCCGGAGAAGTGGTGCAGATTTAAAGACAGTCTCGGTCATGGATAACAAACGGGTGACGGGTTCCCATGGGATTACCATAGAGACAGACTTACTATTCGATGAGATAGAGTTGCCGGCAGATATGCTGGTCCTCCCCGGTGGGATGCCCGGGACTAAGAACCTGGGAGCCCATGAAGGACTATGCAGATTGCTTAAGAGACAGTACGATGAAAAAGGCTGGCTTGCAGCCATCTGCGCAGCTCCCTCTGTATTTGCCAAACTTGGATTTCTGAAAGACAGGAAGGCCACCAGTTATCCTGGTGCTGTGACAGCCCAGGAGTGTGGAGTATATCTTGAGGAAGAGGTTGTGACAGACGACCATATCATCACCAGCCGGGGTGTCGGCACAGCAATCCCATTCGCCTTGAAACTGGTGGAGATACTGAAAGGGACTGAGAAGGCAGACCAGATTGCCAGGTCCATCATTTACAGAAGATAAGAATTTGAAGATATAAGAGGAGATGTGAATGGAAGAAAAAGTAAACTATGGATTATTTGACCAAATACCAATCTCTTTTTTCAAACCTGGCAAATATAAGGAACTTTTGCCTTTAAAAAGAAGGCTTCTTGTTGGATTCGTAATACTCATCAGCCTGCTTTCTTTTGCCCTGGAGAGCCTGATTCCTTTCCTGGCATGGGATGTGAGTGTAGGAGGACTGGATAATCTGGTTGCTAACGGGATTCCTGATTATAAGGTGGAAAATGGGGTATTCGAGATCGAAAGTCCCATTGAGATAAAGGTAGCGGGCTTTATCTATATTAAGGCGGATTCCAGTGTGGAAACCTGCCAGGAGAAAGATGTGGATCTGGATTATCCGGAAGTAGTCATCATCTCCAAAAACAATATGATGCTGAAGAACTCCG
>JBGVCE010000300.1:0-4287 GCA_045226235.1 Anaerobutyricum sp. | reverse complement strand
AACCTTAACAGAAGTTCCGAGAGAGAAACCATAGGGTCAACTTTCGGTTTATAGAGACATTATCAGCAGAGTGGACACCTGGTGTCTGCTCTGCAATTTCATTATTATGCATCATTATGCATCCTATTTTTATACCAGGTGGAGGACATTCACTATGCACAAGTATTTAAAGGCAGGGCTGGGATGGCTGGCCCTTATCCTGCTGGATCAGGGTATCAAGCTCTGGGCCATCGGAACCCTCCGTGAAAAGGATCCCATCGTCCTGATCAAAGGGGTTCTTGAATTCAGATATCTTGAGAACAGAGGGGCTGCCTTTGGCATATTTCAGAACAGGCAGTGGTTTTTTATCCTGATCACCCTGATTGTTCTGGCGGGACTTTTTTTCCTGTCCGGAAGGATCCCCCAGGATAGGAAGTATCTACCTCTTCAGATCTGTTTTTATCTGATTGGAGCCGGGGCGGTTGGAAATCTGATTGACAGAGTCTTCCGTTCTTATGTGGTGGATTTTATCTATTTTAAATTGATTGATTTTCCCATTTTCAATGTGGCAGATATCTATGTGACAGTTTCAGCCATATTGCTTATATTACTGCTGCTCTTCTTCTATAAGGAGGAGGATGTGGAGCAGATATTTTCTTTCGGGAAGAAGAAAGAGAAAAAAGATGAATAGAGAGCAGGACCTGAAATACGAATATATCGCTTCGCCGGACCAGGAGGGAGTTCGTCTGGACCAGTTTCTGGCAGGGGAATTACAGGAACAATCCAGGACCTATATTCAGAAACTGATCCGGGAAGAACGAGCCTTGGTAAATGGGAAGAAAGCTAAAGCCAGCCTTAAGATTCACGTAGATGACCGGATTGAGATGAACCTTCCTCCTCTTAAAGAATTATCTGTGGAACCGGAGAAGATGGATCTGGATATCATCTATGAAGATCAGGACGTGATCCTTATCAATAAGCCAAAAAACCTGGTGGTACACCCTGCCCCGGGAAGATATAGCGGCACTCTGGTGAACGGTCTCTTATATCATTGCAGAGACCAGCTTTCCGGGATTAACGGGGTGCTTCGCCCCGGCATCGTTCACCGGATAGACAAAGATACCACCGGTCTTCTGGTGGTCTGCAAGACAGACATGGCCCACCGTTCCCTGGCTGAACAGCTGAAGGAGCATTCCATCACCAGGCGCTATGAGGCCATCGTACATAATAATTTCCGGGAGGATTCCGGGACTGTGGAAGGCCCCATCGGGAGAGATCCCAGGGACAGGAAGAAGATGGCCATCGAATACAAAAACGGGAAGCCGGCAGTCACTCATTACAAAGTACTGGACCACTTAAACCATCGGTTTAATTATATCCAGTGCAGGCTGGAAACCGGCCGCACCCACCAGATCAGGGTGCACATGGCCAGTATAGCCCATCCTTTGCTGGGGGATACTGTCTATGGGCCTTCCGGGAAGAACTTCTCCGCTTTAGCCACCCAGGGACAGTGCCTGCATGCCAGGATTCTGGGCTTTATACATCCCAGGACCGGGGAGTACATGGAGTTTGAGGCACCTCTACCGGAATATTTTACTGATCTGTTAAAAAACCTGAGACCAAAGAGTGTGTAAAGAATCTTTTTCTTTACAAAGCCTTTAGAATATGATACACTAGGTCAGGTGTAAAGACCAAGACCTTTGCCAGGATATGGAGTCTCCGACCTTATCTTCGTAAAGGCGTATAAACAAACAGGAGGATTTAACAATGATTACGAAAGAAATGAAACAGGAACTGATCGAAAAGTTCGGCAGAAGCGAGGGAGACACCGGTTCACCGGAAGTACAGGTAGCTATCCTTACCGCAAGAATCAATGATCTTCAGGATCACTTTAAGGCAAATCCCAAGGATCATCATTCCAGAAGAGGTCTTTTAAAGATGGTTGGTCAGAGAAGAAACCTTCTTGCATACCTCAGAAATAAAGACATCAATCGTTACAGAACATTGATCGAGCAGTTAGGATTAAGAAAATAGTCACCTAAGTAGTCTGTTGAGAGGATGCATGTTTATGCGTCCTCTTTCTTTCTTTTTTTGAACCTAGGGGGAGTTACTATAGAGGAGGGTGTTATATGGGTAAGATTATCAGGATTCTTGTGGTTATCCTGCTGGTTGTTCTTATCGCGCTTGGAGGATTCCAGTGGAGGAACTACCATAAGAAAAGCCAATGCCGTGAGAATGCGCTTTTATATTTTAAGGAAAAAGATTATGAAAAATCGGTATCCTATCTCCGGAAGGGATTGAAACAGATCTCTGTGTTCGGTGATGATATGGATGAAGACATGTCCTGTTATCTTGCGGAGAGCTATTATCAGCTGGGTGAATATGAAAAAGCTTCCGAAGTCTATGACAGTCTGCTGGACAAGCATCCCCAGGAGCAGAAATACTTTATGCTAAAAGCGGAAAATCTCATTGCCATGGGCAACAGGGATGACGCCATCAAGCTCTATGAAGAAGGATGGAACAAGACGAAAAGCCCTGCCTTTCTCCGTGAAATCTGCGATTGCTGTGTCGAGAAAAAGGAATATGAGAAAGCTCTGGAATATGCCCGGCTGGGAGTAAGTGAGGGAAAAGGAGATTCTTCGGAGTTTCTTTTTAAAGTGATCGTGATTTATGAAAAATGTAATGATTATCAGTCTGCCTATGAGGCAGCTCTGGAGTATACCGCACAGTTCCCGGAGGATGAAAAGGGACAAAAAGAACTGAAGTTTCTGGAGACTAGGATTTGACACTACATATAATCAATGATAAAATAAATAAAAATTAAATGTAACTTAAGGGGTTATTTTAGCTTATCATTTTGTAAAGGAGAACGATTATGGTATCACAAAAAATCACTATCTCAAACCCACAGGGACTTCATATGAGACCGGCAGGCGTTTTTGCCAAGGGTATGGCAGCTTTTGCTTCCGATGTTAAGATTAATTTCAACGGTAAGGAAACCAACGGAAAGAGCCTGTTAAATATTATCGGAGCAGGAATTAAATGTGGTTCCGAGATTGAACTCGTATGTGATGGCCCGGATGAAGAAGAAGCATTAAAGACAGCCATCGAGATGATTGAATCCGGATTAGGTGAATAAGATAACGTATTTCAATTATGTCAAAACTGTTTCGACAGTTTTGACATAATTAGTAAGTAGGGAAATTAGAATTCCATATAAGGGCTTAGGGGTGATATTATGTATAAAGGTATTGGTGCATCTGCAGGAATCGGTATCGGTTCTGTTGTAATTGTGAAAGAACCTTCTCTCGACTATGTGAAGAAACCCGTGGCTGATACTGCTGCGGAGATCGCACGTTTTCAGTCCGCCTTGGATGAGTGTGTAGAGAAGACAACTGCCATGGCAGAAGATATGAAGACAAGGGTAGGAGAGAAGGAAGCAGAGATTCTGGAAGGACATATCTTACTTCTTATGGACCCTGAACTTACAGGTCAGATTGAATCCAAGATCAAGGATGAGAGCAGCTGTGCAGAAGCAGCTGTAGAGGAAACCTGTGATTTTTATGCAGCCATGTTTGCTTCGCTGGATGATGAATTGTTCCAGCAGAGAGCTACAGATGTTTGTGATATTAAAACCAGACTGATCAAGATTCTCCTGGGTGTGGAGGATGTGGATCTGGCAAATGTTCCCGAGGGTACCGTACTTGTGGCAGAAGATCTGACACCGTCTATGACTGCCGGCATCAACCCGGCTAACGTTACTGGTATCCTTACTGAGATCGGCGGAAAGACTTCCCATTCCGCAATCCTGGCAAGAGCTCTGGAGATCCCGGCGGTACTTAGTATAGAAGGTATCGTATCCAAGCTGGAGAACGGACAGAGCGTGGTTATGGATGGAAAAACAGGTGAGGTTTTTGTGAATCCGGAAGCAGATGTACTGGAAGAGTACAAGGCGAAACGTGCTGCTTTCCTTGAGGCCAAAGCTGCCTTGAAGCTGTTTGTAGGCAAGCCTACAGAGACGGCTGACGGTGTGAAAGTACAGCTGTGCGCCAACATCGGGAAACCGGAAGATGCCACAAAAGTGATTGAGTGTGACGGTGAGGGAATCGGGCTCTTCCGTACCGAGTTCCTTTTCATGGACCGTCCACAGGTTCCTACGGAAGATGAACAGTTTGAGGCTTATAAGAAAGTAGCTCAGTTATTGGAAGGCAAGCCGGTTATTATCCGTACATTGGATATCGGTGGAGATAAAGAGATTCCTTATCTGGGTCTTGGAAAAGAAGAGAATCCTTTCCTCGGATTCCGTGC
>JBGVCE010000299.1:0-8583 GCA_045226235.1 Anaerobutyricum sp. | reverse complement strand
AGGAGAATGTTCTTCCTGCCGAAACTGAGGTGGGAAGCCTGGTATATGCCATCAAACCCGGTGACGGTTCTGCCCGGGAGCAGGCAGCCAGCTGTCAGAGGGTAATTGGAGGACTGGCCAACATCACCAAGGAATACGCTACCAAACGTTACCGTTCCAATGTGATGAACTGGGGTATGATTCCCTTCCAGATGGAGAAGGATGCAGAGTTTGAAGTAGGGGATTACATCTATGTTCCGGGAATCCGGAAGGCCCTTATGGAGAACCATCTTGATGATATTAAAGCCTATGTGATAGGTGATCAGATTAAAGAGATTACTCTGTATATCACCGCCATGACTCCGGAGGAGAGGAGTATCGTTCAGGCAGGCTGTCTGATCAACTATAACAAAAATAAGAACAGATAATTAAGTAATAATTCAAACGGCCGAAAATTAATTTTTCGGCTGTTTTTTTTTGCTCACAGAGTACATTCAGATTATTGGAAAATAATGAAATAATTACTGTATCTTGGTTTCTGTGAACCTTTATCTGTAAAATTCTGCATGGTATAATAGATACAACTATAGGATTTGTAATATCTAAAACTGTTTTTTTGTATATATTGCATAAAAATGTTTTTTCAATGGTTAATAATATGTTGCCGTATTTTTAGGAGGCTTATCTAAGATGACAGAGCGTAAGAAAGCCCGGCATAAAGAAATAGACAGAAAAAAAGTACAGTATATTATAGAATCTTCCCTGATTGATGAAATCCTTCTCACGCCCAAACCTGGCCTGGTGGATGATTACGGAGATAAGGATGAAAGAGAGAAAGCCCTCTTTCTAAAAAGTGCCCAGACCATATCCCCCTATATGACGGATCTGTTCTTTAAAGGGTATGATTGGAAATACGAGCCGGAATTCCTTTATGATGAGATTCTGCCCATCGGGATTGAGGCGAAAAAAGCCATGTATGAGAGTACAGACGGGTATGATACCCATAAGGGGATGATCTTCACTATGGGAATAATCTGTACTGCTGCCGGATATGATTTGGCGAGCAGGGGGGAGAACCATATTACCTCCATCCTGAGCATAGCTGAGAGCATCATGAAGGAACCCATGAGACAGTTCTATGAGAACCTCAAGGGGAATAAACCCACCACACAAGGGGAGCGGTTCTACGCCATGTATGGTGTCAAAGGAATCCGTGGGGAGGCAGAGGAAGGATTTCCTATTATCCGGAGAGTTTCCTATCCGGCCATGATCGAATACCGAAGAAAATATCCGGACCCGGAGCAGAATGGATCGATACTGATTAATGTACTGCTGCATATCATGACAGCCCTGGAGGATACCTGCGTCATCAGTGCAAGTGATCCGGGAGGCCTGAGATGGCTGCAGAATCGTGCCCGCTATATCCTGGCTCTGGGCGGAGCTTTTACCCGGGAAGGGATGGATGAACTGTGGGACTGGAAAGAGGATTGCGACCGGATCAACATCAGCCCCAGCGGCTCAGGAGACATACTGGCTTCCACTCTGTTTCTTTGGAGGATCAGTGGGAGAAAGTTTGTGGTTTGAAGATGTTGTCACTTTTTTAATATAAGATTCAGGAGTCAGGAGGCTGTCATTGATGACAGCCTCCTTTAATATCATAGACAAGAAATCTAAAATAACTATGGCAAGTGTAGAGGAACCTAATTGACATAGTTTTAAAAACGAGGTAATATCATAGGTGATATCATCAGGAGGATAGGATACATGTTTCAGATTATCGTGGATTCCGCAGCAAATATTCCGGCAGAGCTGGTTGAGAAATATAGGATAGAGGTTATTTCTTTCATTAATATGATTGAAGGGAAGGAAATGCCCGGATTTGAACCCGGCCTGACTCCGGAAGAAGAAAGAGCAAAGGGAAAGGAGTATTATGATGCCATCCGCCAGGGAATGGTGGTGCACACTTCCCTGATTAATTCCGGCCAGTTCAGGGATTATTTCCTCCCTGTGGTGGAAAAGGGGGAAGATATCCTGTATATCTCTTTAAGCAAAAATATCAGCGGGACCTATCAGGCGGCGAAGATTGCGGCGGAGGATCTCCTGGAGGAATACCCCGACCGGAAGATCGTTCTGGTAGATTCCATGAATGCTTCCCTGGGACAGGGACTTCTGGCCATCTATGCTTCTGAGATGAGAGACCGGGGGATGGACGTGGAATCCATCGGACAGGCCCTAAGGGATATGGTTCCCGGAATGAACGGGATTTTTACCGTGGAAGATCTGAAGTATCTGGCCGTATCCGGCAGGATCAGCAATGCTAAGGCTGTTGTAGGAAACGTCCTGAATATCAAACCCCTGCTTAAGGGGAACAAGGATGGTTATATTGTACAGTTTAGAAAATGCAGAGGGCGGAAGAAGTCACTGAAGGATCTGATTGATCTGGTATGCAATAATATCGTGGATCCGGAGAATCAGATTATAGGGATCGCTCATGCAGATGCCTATGAGGAATCCCTGATGATCATGAAAAAGATCCGGGAGAAAGTGAAGGTCCGCGAGTTTATCAACACTTCTTACGACTACTGTACAGGCTCCCATGTGGGCCCTGGAACCATCGCTCTGTTCTTTATCGCAAAGGACCGTGAGCTAGAATTATAACAAGTTCGCAGGGGTTCCCGAATCTGGGGATGAAAAAGGTGTTGGAGACTCCGGCGCTGATAATCATATCTCCATATATTCCATGGTGGTATTCCGGCAGGAAACCCTGACCCGGTGAGAGGATGCCCCTTCCGAAGAATCTCCATTGGCCCCCATGGGCATGACCCGATAGTACCAGATCAAAATCAAGATTATTTTTAACAATAAAACGACGATAGTATTCCGGATGGTGACAAAGAAGAATCTTTGTCCCATCTTTTTTTGCGTAATTTTCCAGCCAGTCCGTATCGTGCATGGTGGACAGGCCTCCGATGCGAAGGGAAATTCCCTTGATATCAACCTGACAGTCCTCATTATCCAGAACCCTGATTCCGTATTTTTTTATTAATCGGCGGTCTGCCGGCAGGAGATACCATTCGTGATTGCCCAGGCTCATATAGGTGGGAGCAATTTTTGAAACCTCCTTAAGGAAGGTGCGTCCATGGATGATTCTCTCATTATGGGCGATGCCGAAGACCTTCAGAAGACGATGAAATCCCTTGAGAAAATTACAGAAAATGGTCCAGATACCGGAGGTTTCCTGATAAGAGTCGATCTCTTTCATCGTATGGCCCTGATAGCCTTCTTCGTGGCGCTCTAGGGTATCCCCGGCCACCAGGATCAGATCAGGCATCTCTTCCTTTAATAATCGAAGCAGCCTGCGGGGATCCCTGTCGTGAAGATCCGTAACCAATGCCATCCGGAGGCATGAAGAGTCAGAGACAGAAGAATCCAGATTCTTCAGTGTAATATCATATCTGCTTGTGATCAGTTTATCCTTCTTCATATCGAGTAATCCCCTTGGAATCTTTTATCATTTTCATAAGTATAACATAAGGAATTCTTCCCGGACAATCGGTTCAGAAAGATTATTTATCCAAAATGATGCAGAAGACCTGTCTATAAACAAGTTAAATTTACAAATGTAAAAATAAAATTGTAAATAAACATTATAAAATGGAAAAATAAGTAAAAAATATAAAAAATGTAAAAATAATTGTCTGTTTTCTATTGACATGGTTAAGGCTATCGTGTATGATACAGATAACAAGGTAAATAGAAGCACTTTTTAAGGAGGTAATGCAACATGAATGAGATTTTGAACCTGACCGTTAACGAGATGCCCCAGACAGAATTCGACTGCTCCTGCGGTCGTCACCACAATTTCAGTGTCCATGAGATGTCCATCAGAAAAGGCGCCATTGAAGATCTTCCTAAGATGGCAGAACCTTTCAAGGACGGCAAGATCCTTGTGGTGTTTGACAACAATACTTACAAAGTAGCCGGAAAGAAAGCAGTAGAACTTCTTAAGGAGAATGGTTTTAATGTGAAGGAACTGCTTTTTGACACAGGCGATGACATTTTAATTCCGGATGAAAAGACATTAGGACGTATCGTACAGGAACAGGATCTGGATACTTCCCTCATGATCGCAGTTGGTTCCGGCGTAATCAATGACTCCGTTAAATTTGTTACTTCCAGATCTAAACTCCCCTACATCGTAGTAGCTACCGCTCCTTCCATGGACGGTTATGTGGCAGACGGAGCACCGATCTTCTCCCAGGGTCATAAGTATTCACCGGTTGCCCATCTTACCTATGGTCTGGTTGGTGATACAGACATCCTGAAGACAGCACCGGACGATCTGATCCAGGCAGGCTTTGGCGATATGGTAGGAAAGATTACTGCTATCGCTGACTGGGACCTTTCCGTGAAAGCCAATGGAGATTATCGCTGCGATACTTGTGTTGAGCTTACCAACAGAGCAATGAAGGTTACTTTTGATTCCTGCGATAAGCTGCCGGAACGTGATCCGGAAGCCCTTGGTAATCTTCTGGAAGGACTTACCCTCACCGGCGTTGCAATGGCTCTGGTTAATATCTCCAGACCGGCATCAGGCGCAGAGCATATGTTATCCCATTTCTGGGAGATGGATTGGGTTGAGCGTGGACTGAATCCGAACCATCATGGTATTCAGGTTGGTGTGGCTACACCGGTTATCGCTCGTTTCTTCGAGGAGATGGAAGACCTGCTTCCGGAAGGTGTGAAAGAACTTTGTCCTTCCCATGAAGAGATCGAGGCACTTCTTCAGCGTGGAGGCGCTCCATACAGACCACAGCAGATCAACATCAGCAGAGAACTTTTCCATGAGAGTCTCCTGAAGGGTTACATGGTTCGTCCTCGCTACTCCATCATGCAGTTTGCTAAAGATAAAGGACGTCTGGAAGCCATCGCTGATAAGATTACAGCAGACATCTACGATAATTAATGATTATTTTTGAGATAAATCTGAGTTGACTGATATAAAGGAGATTATAATGTTATCAAAAGAAGAAGCAATGAAAGGCGTCAAACTGTTTGTTTTGGATATGGATGGAACCGTCTACCTTAGCAATGACCTGATTGAAGGAGCTCTTGAATTTATTCAGGAAGTGGAAGCAGATCCGGAGAGAGATTTTATCTTTTTTACCAACAATGCATCCAGGGTACCTTCCGTCTATGTGGAAAAGCTTTCCAAGATGGGAATTTATGTAGATGAGAGCAAGGTGGTAACAGCCGGTGATGTTTGCGCTGAATTCCTGAAAGTGAATTATCCGGGCGCCAGGATCTATCTGAACGGAACCCCGGTTCTTGAGGAAAACTGGAAGGCAAAGGGCCTGAATCTGGTGGAAGAGGATCCCGACGTATGTGTACAGAGTTTTGACACTACACTTACTTATCATAAACTGGACCGGATCTGCCATTATATCCGCAACGGTGTTCCCTTTATTGCTACCCACATGGACACTAACTGTCCTACGGACTACGGATTTATGCCCGACTGTGGCGCCATGTGCAGCCTGATTACGGACTCCACCGGTGTGAAACCCAGATTTCTGGGTAAACCATGGAAAGAAACCGTTGACATGATCACGGAGATCACCGGATACAAACCGGAAGAGATGGCATTTGTAGGCGACCGCCTCTACACAGATGTCAGGACCGGTGTGGATAACGGATGTAAAGGCTTCCTGGTACTCACCGGAGAGGCAGATATGCAGACTGTGGCAGAATCCGATGTGGTACCTACCTGTATCTATGATTCTCTTAATGAGATGAGAAAGTATATATAATAGATTTATAATAATTGAAAGGAGATATGTTATGAAGATCGTATTTGGATGTGATCCCAACGCAACAGATTTTAAATTACACTTGATGGAGTTCGTAAAAGGTCTTGGCCATGAAGTAGCTGATTTCGGCAGTGACGATCCCATTTATGCCAATGTTGCTATCAAATGTGCTCAGGCAGTTGCTGCAGGTGAGTATGACAGAGCTATCGTGGTATGCGGTACCGGTATCGGGGTATCCATCGCTGCCAACAAAGTAAAAGGCGCTTACGCAGCATGTATCCATGATGTATACCAGGCACAGAGAGCCGCTCTTTCCAACAATGCCAACGTGATTACCATGGGAGCTCAGGTAATCGGAGAAAAGCTGGCAGAATGCATGGTGGCTGAATACCTGTCCTGCACATATGATCCCAATAGCAGATCCAAAGATAAAGTGCAGAGAATCGTAGATTTCGAGAACGAATAATAGTAAGTTGTGGCGGTTTGTATCTTGACACAAGGTCAGGGCAGATTAAATCAGGAGGTATAACTATGAGATTTTTTATCGATACAGCCAATGTGGATGACATCAGAAAAGCCAACGATATGGGCGTGATCTGTGGCGTGACTACCAACCCTTCCCTCATCGCAAAGGAAGGCAGGGATTTTAATGAGGTGATCCAGGAGATTGCTTCCATCGTGGACGGCCCCATCAGTGGTGAAGTAAAAGCTACTACAACCGATGCCGAAGGCATGATTGCCGAGGGCAGAGAGATCGCGGCAATCCATCCCAATATGGTAGTAAAGATCCCCATGACGGTGGAAGGACTGAAAGCAACAAAGACTCTATCTGCCGAGGGAATCAAGACAAATGTGACATTGATCTTTAACGCCAACCAGGCTCTCCTTGCTGCCAGAGCCGGCGCAACTTATGTGTCTCCATTCCTGGGGAGACTGGATGATATTAACGTCCGCGGCGTAGATCTGATCCGTGAGATCGCGGATATCTTCGACATAGCCGGGATTGACACAGAGATCATCGCAGCAAGTGTTCGTAACCCCATCCATGTTACGGACTGTGCGCTGGCAGGAGCGGATATCGCAACGGTGCCTTATAAAGTAATCGAGCAGATGACCAAACATCCTCTGACGGACGCAGGCATCGAGAAGTTCAAGGCAGATTACATCGCTGTGTTCGGGGAATAGAATCGGAATCTCATTCCCCACGTAGATAAGCTATTGATATCACATATTTTCAGGAGGAATCATGAATAAATTAGAACTTCAGAAGATGGCAAATGAGATAAGAAAGGGGATCATTGACGGTGTTCATGCCGCTAAGGCAGGACATCCCGGCGGTTCTCTGTCCGCCACAGAGGTGTTTACCTATCTCTATTTTGAAGAAATGAATATTGATCCCAAGGATCCCAAGAATCCGGACAGGGACCGCTTTGTATTATCAAAAGGCCACACAGCTCCGGGATTGTATTCCACACTGGCTCACAGAGGATATTTTCCGGTGGAAGACCTTCTGACCCTTCGTCATATCGGATCTCACCTTCAGGGACACCCCTGTATTGCCCATACTCCCGGCATAGATATGTCCAGCGGTTCTCTGGGACAGGGAATCTCCGCTGCTGTGGGCATGGCATTAGGTGCTAAACATCAGAAGAAAGACTTCCGGGTCTACACTCTTCTTGGTGACGGGGAGATTCAGGAAGGCCAGGTGTGGGAAGCTGCAATGTTTGCTGCTGCCAAGAACCTGGATAACCTTGTGGTAATTGTCGATAACAACGGCCTTCAGATCGATGGAAACATCGCCGAGGTCAATTCTCCCTACCCCATCGATAAGAAATTCGAAGCCTTCAATTTCCATGTAATCAATGTGGAAGACGGCAATGATTTTGATCAGCTGGATGCGGCCTTCAAGGAGGCAAGAACAGCAGATAAACCGGTTGCAATCGTTATGAAGACTGTGAAAGGCAAGAACATTTCCTTCATGGAGAACCAGGCAGGATGGCATGGTAAGGCTCCGAATGATGAAGAGTACGCGATTGCGATGGAAGATCTGAAAAAAGTGGAGGAATCATTATGTCAGAAGTAAAGAAGATTGCGACGAGAGATAGTTACGGGAATGCACTGGCTGAACTTGGTAAGGAACACGATAACCTGGTGGTATTGGATGCTGACCTGGCAGGCGCAACCAAAACCGCAACTTTCAAGAAAGCATTTCCTGACAGATTTTATGACTGTGGTATCGCGGAAGCAAACCTGATGGGTATCGCTGCTGGTCTCTCAACCACCGGTCTGGTTCCTTTCGCCAGCACATTTGCCATGTTTGCCGCAGGCCGTGCTTTTGAACAGGTTCGTAATTCCATCGGCTACCCGCATCTCAATGTGAAGATCGGGGCAACCCATGCCGGAATATCTGTAGGTGAGGATGGAGCTACCCATCAGTGCAACGAAGATATTGCTCTGATGCGTACGATTCCCGGCATGACGATCATCAACCCCTCGGACGACGTGGAAGCAAAAGCAGCAGTAAGAGCTGCCTATGAGATGGAAGGTCCTGTCTATCTCAGATTCGGACGTCTCGCTGTACCGGTAATCAACGATGGAGAGGATTACAAGTTCGAGATTGGCAAAGGTGTGACTTTAAGGGACGGCAAGGATGTGGCCATCATTGCCACAGGTCTTTGCGTGAACTCTGCTCTGGAAGCAGCCAAACTGCTGGAGGCAGACGGTATCGATGCAAAAGTAATCAACATCCACACCATCAAACCGATTGATGAGGAACTGATCATCAAAGCAGCAA
>JBGVCE010000298.1:0-3921 GCA_045226235.1 Anaerobutyricum sp. | reverse complement strand
ATTTCATTTTTGGCAAGGGCTTTTACATGATAATTCCTCTGATCTCTGATCCATATATCCCGAATCGGGCTCTTGGTAAGAGGACTATTCTCCCTTGTCTCCATCTCAGATTTCATCTCATCATTCATTATATCGAAAGCCGTTTTCGTCCAGGGCACATTAAACTGCCAGGACCAGGGAAGAATGGTGGCGATATTTCTTTGGATGCCGGCTTTCAGAAGGAAATACTGCACCCGCAGCCCTTCTGCAAACAGGCGGTATTCCAGATATTTCTTATGGCAATGCAGGCGGTCTGCTATCTTATTTATGGCAAAAAGAGCGATCAGCAGGATACCACAGACGACGATCAGTCCGTAGAGGTACATCTCATCATACAGGAGAAATGCCATGGTAAGAAGGGTGGCGCAGAGAGACAGAACCCCGATAATCTGCTGATGCTTCCGTGCATTCTCAATGCTAAGAGCACCTGCTGCCCGGTAGACATCCGTGATAGTGCTAAAAGGAGCACTCTCTTCGGTGGAAGAAGGCTTTGACTCTTTTTCAGCCCATTTTTCGCTGTCCATATTAAATTCTTCAATCTCTTCTACAATCTCATTCCAGAGGGAATCCTTCACATCATCCGGTTTCCTTTTATCCTGTATCTGAATCATCCTGTCACCTCCAGATTCTCTGTTTCACTTAATGATATCTCAGGTTTAACTATATTTTTAATCTCTTTGTCTGTCAACTCACATTCCCGGAAAATGTTAGAAAAAAAATGGAAATATTAGAATCCCTCATTGTATCCTATTGTCAAATATAGTATATTATAAATATAAAATATACCACTAACTTTCATTTTTATGCAAGACATCATAGAGTGTAAGGAACGGAGCATCAATTATGAATAATAATACAAAAAATACCAATTCAAAGCTTGTTCCCGGTGTAGGAAGAATTCCTTTCCCGGCCTATCACGGGGATGAACCCTACATATTTATCAGTTATGCCCATGCGGATCATGAAATCGTTTTTCCTCTGATCAAAGAATTCCATGACCGGGGATATCATATCTGGTATGACGAGGGGATCGCTCCCGGAAATGAATGGACAGCAGACATCGCCAAGGCTTTAAGAAACTGTACCCTTTTTCTGGCTATGATCACTCCGAATTCGGTGGCTTCCGGTAATGTCAAGAATGAGATCAATTTCGCCATAGCCAAGAAGATTCCTTTTATGGCTATCCATCTGAAGGAAACCGTCCTTCCCGATGATCTGGAACTTCAGATTGGGACCAAACAGGCCATCCTGAAGCACAATATGACCCAGGATGAGTTTGTGTACAAATACACCAACGCTTTTACCAGGTTTGGTCTGACGACGGAGGAAAGAGAAGAGGTCAAAGATCTAACAGAAGAAAAAAAGGATGATCAGACAGCCGGTACATCACCTTCCAAAAAACCTCTTCTCATCGCTGCAGGAGTAATCCTTCTGGTAGCGATTGCAGGAGGGGCTATGCTGATGAATAAAAAACCTGCCACTGAAACCACGTCCGGTGATTCTCAAAACATAGAAGTCACCTACGAGACAGACAAGGATGACAGTAATTCCAATGTTGCAGAGGAAAACAAGCAGGAAGAAGCCACCTATACTTTCGATGACAGTAATGACTCGGAAGGAGTGAATAATTATCTATATGACAGAAAATATAACGGCGTCAACCTGACCAAATATTTTGGCACTTCAGATAGTGTTGTGAAGGTACCGGAGGTGATCGATGGCTATCCTGTTACTGTCATCTCAGATTCCTGCTTCGAAGATCACACGGAGATTGAGGAGGTAATCCTTCCGGAAACAGTAATTTCCGTAAGATACCGTGGATTCTATGGCTGTACGAAATTATCCAGGATTAATATTCCCAAAAACCTGGAAGCTGTGGGCGGATACAGCTTTGCCAGTACAGCTGTGACTGAGTTCAATGCCCCGGCAGGCTTCAAAACACTGGAATATGGTGCCTTCCATGACTGCTACAAACTTGAGAAAGTAGTTCTAACGGATGCAATAAATTTTATCGATCGCGAAACCTTCGGTGGATGTTCTAAACTTAAAAGCATCACGATTCCTTCTAAAGGTATTGATATTGACATAAAGGCCTTTGATGCCAGAAGCAAAGATCTCACAATCTGTGGTGTGAAAGGAAGTTATGCGGAAAAATATGCGACCGCCATGGGGTTTGCATTTGAAGAATATAAATAAGCAATAAACGATAAAAGAGGAGGTATTTTATGAAAAAACTGAACTTGCTTTTAATTACAACATTATTATGCGCCTTGCTGCTTACTGCATGTGGCGGAGGCGGGTCCTCAGAGCAAAAAAAAGAGGAAGCACCCACGGAGGCAGAAGCCACTACAGAAGCTAAAAAGGAACTCACGGATGATGACTGTTTTGATATCGTATTTGCAGATGCCCCGATAGATGAATTCGTTGCAGACAATAAGCGAATCAGCCGGAAGAAAGATGGAACAATCCTCTTCACATTCACTACAGTAGACGGAGATTATTCCTATAAGCTGGATGCCTACACCGGTGAGATCCTTGAGAAAACGCAGCCAGAGAAGATTACTACTACCAAGGGTAGCGGTGGATTTGATGATGACGATGTCTTCGATGCACTGGGGGAAATCTGCCCGGTTGATTATGCCCAGGGTAAAAACCTGAAAATCAAAAAATCAAGTGACAATGCCTCTCTTGAAGTAAGCTTTAACACTGAAGACGGAGATTTCTTCTATCGCTTCGACAGGGAGACAGGTGAACTCCTTGAGAAGAAAGAACCGGAAAATATCACCGGAGAAACCAAAGGAACTAAATCAGACAGTCAGGATGACGATCCTTTTAGTGCTGCTGTAACGGCATGCTGCAAATATGCAGACATTAGCCCTGGGAATGCAGAAAATATTCACATCAAAGAAATCACTGCAAACAAAACCTATGAAGTGACTTTCAAATATGATGGAAAAGATTATGATCTCATCTATGATGCGGCATCCGGTAAAGTGGAAGAAAATTAGTTCATTGTAAAAAAGCTGTAGCTACTGCTCTCCTGGCAGTAGTTACAGCTTTTTTTATATATGGCTCTTAATCATTAACTCAGGCGATAAATCCTCAGCCCGTCAAACTGTTTAATCAGCTTCAGCATGGTATTAAAGGGCTTATAATCCTTCCCCTGCTCTTCCTCGGGCAAGGCTTTATAGTGGGCCAGGAGTTCCTCCTCGGTAAAATCACCATCCATCGCCCGTTTGTGCATACGAAGCTGTTCTCTCATCGCTTTTCTACATTGTTCCTCTGTCTCATTCGATGCCTCGATTTCAGCCGAGAGGGGCATACTCTCATAGTCCGTTCCATATCTCCACCCCATGGCCTGGTGCTCCAGCACCCACCTCTCATGCTCCATAGGGGCAATGGTGGCGGTCTGGTCCGGCGTAAAAGCGGAGATCATGTCATAATCCACCGGTTTATCCGTGTAGAAGCATTGCAATGTATTCAGGTATCGGCTAAAACTCTTGGCCTGATTGATATTAGAGATCTGATATTCCAGAGAAAGAGTTTCGAATTCATATTCCAGCTGTTCCGTGGATACCTTGCTTTCCTTTCCCTGATACTGGTATCTTCCATTCAAGGAAACGGCAAAATCGTACAAATGCAGGAAATTGCTGTTGGAAAGATAAGTATGCTTGCTCCTGCGGTCCACCAGCTGGGTGTCCGGTATGACAGAAAGAGGAATCTTCCCGGTATCGACGATCTTTTCGATATCCTTAGAGAATCTCTGTTCCTTCTCGGCCATATCACTGTAGGCTTTCAGTCTCGGGGGAGCGCCCGTCTCCCCATTTTCTTCCCACTCATGGTAAATCTTATGGAAAGCATCGATCTTCTCCTGCTCCTCCA
>JBGVCE010000297.1:0-2085 GCA_045226235.1 Anaerobutyricum sp. | reverse complement strand
CCTGTGTATCCGCCGCCATGTACGAAAATCATAGCGTCAAACTTGTCTACAGTATCTGTTAATGCTAACGGCTGACGAGCAATAACTTTTAATGTCTCGTAGCCAAAATAATCTTCGATATCTTTTTTATTAACGGTAATCTTTCCTGTTCCCGGCATTAAATAAACACGAGCAACGCTGTTTTTTCTTCTGCCAGTTCCATAATATCTTGTAGTAGCCACTTGCCTGTCCTCCTATTAATACTTGATCTCTAATTCTTTCGGTTGCTGAGCTGCATGCTTGTGATCCGGTCCGGCATACACAAACAGTTTTCTGTACATCTGTCTTCCAAGGGGTCCCTTTGGAAGCATACCTTTAACTGCAAGCTCGATAACCTGCTCAGGCTTCTTAGCAAGTTTCTCTTTTAAGGTGGTTTCTTTCATCCCACCGATGTAATCACTGTGATGATAGTAGATCTTCTGGTCTAATTTCTTTCCGGTTACTTTGATCTTGTCAGCGTTGACGATGATCACATAATCACCGGTATCCATATGAGGTGTGTAGATAGGTTTATGTTTTCCTCTTAAAACCTTAGCAACTTCGGATGCCAAACGTCCTAATGTATGTCCTGTAGCATCAATTACATACCATTCTCTTGTAATGGTTTCTGGGCTAGCCATAAAACTTTTCATGAGTTGTTCTCCTTTACATAATCGTAACACTTCGGTGCTAATGCGGCTTCCTGGCTGTCCGGACCCTCCGCCACATTATATCTCCCGTCAGTGGAAAGACGGGTGTCTATGAAAAACAATTCCCGGGGCTGTGGGATATTGTTTATTGACATACCACGGTTATTAATTATATAACACAGACTCGTGCGTGTCAACATAATTTTATGATAAATAAGCTCTCTGTTTTAATCTGTATATCTGATTTCCCGCAGGAATAATCCCTTTGCCGGGACCGTCTCCCCTGCCTCCCGGCGGTCTTTTGACTCGATGATCTCCTTTACATGTTCCGGCGGGTAGGCATGAACTCCTACTTTAAGCAAGGTGCCAACGATGATCCTCACCATATTATAAAGGAAACCTTCCCCCTTTACTTCGATGATGATCTCCTCTTCCGCCCCGGCTTCCCCGGGGTGAACCTGCACATCCCGCACTGTCCGAACAGTGGAATTCACCTGGGCTTTTGCTGCACAAAAGCAAGCGAAATCATGAGTTCCTACGATATATCTGCAGGCTTCTGCCATGGCCTCCAGGTCCAGGGGAACCGGTACCTGATGGGCATACAGCCTTCTGGTAGGGGGCATGATCCTTCCACGATAGATATGGTATTCGTAGGTCTTCACGGAGTCAGTGAACCTGGGATGAAAGTCAGCAGGGACCTCCTCCGACCGCATGATTCTGATGTCGGATGGAAGGTAGGGATTGACCGCATATGCTATCTTCTCCGGAGGAATCCTGGTCTCCGAGTCAAACACTGCCACATTTCCATAAGCATGGACTCCCGCATCGGTACGGCTGGCTCCGATCACGTGAATCTCCTCCTTCAGTACATTGCTGAGGGTTTCATTTAGCACTGACTCTATGGTGATGCTGTTTGCCTGTTCCTGCCAGCCATGATATGCCGTTCCATCATAAGCCACAGTCAGTCGATATCTACTCATCGTTTTCTGTCTCCATATCTCATCTTTTTATCAAACGAATTACAATCTGCTGAGAATAATCATCAAAAGCAGATAAATCAATATTATCCCATATGCCAGGTAATCTCTCCTCTCATAGCTGAGAGGATGCAGCTTAGTCCGTCCGCTGCCTCCATGATAACCCCGCGCTTCCATGGCATATGCCAGCTCGGAAGCCCTTCGGACGGAGGATACAAACAAGGGAACCAGTACCGGTATGATCTGCCTGGCCTTCTGCAGGAGATTTCCTTCCTCAAAGGATGCCCCTCTGGACATCTGAGCCTTCATGATCTTGTCCAGTTCCTCCGTGAGAATGGGGATAAAACGCAATGCGATGGACATAATCATGGCGATCTCATGCACCGGGATATGAATCCGGTTCAAAAATCCCAGACTTTTCTCCAGTCCATCTGTAAGCC
>JBGVCE010000296.1:0-4753 GCA_045226235.1 Anaerobutyricum sp. | reverse complement strand
GACCGGAACCACAAACTACATTGATCGTAACTGCTGGAACCTCTACAGGAACACCTGCCTTAAGGGAAGCCTGACGTGCAACGTTCTGTCCCTGGCCTGCCTGAATAACGCAACCCATCAATACTTCATCCACCTGATCTGCAGGGATGTTCGTACGGTTAAGAGCCTCTTTGATAACGATAGAACCAAGCTCTGCTGCCGGAACTGTGCTTAAAGCTCCGCCCATTTTTCCGATTGGTGTACGAACTGCGCCTGCTAATACTACTTTCTTTGCCATTAGTAATTCCTCCATTTTGTGATAATGATATATTGGTTAGTTGATCTTCGTAAATGTGATTATAGTAACCCCACTAACTTACGTTAATTCTATCACAATCTTTTTTTCATTGCAACTGTTTTCATCAAAAAGATAATAATATTATTCATCTCAATTCGAAATATCATACTATTTAACAAATATTCTACATGAAAATTAACTACTTGGTGAAAAAAAAGATTTTAATCCGAGAATCATCTTTATTTTTATGGGAAAATTACCAAATAATTACGGATTGAAATCCTGCCTATCTATAATAAATGACTATAAATAGGCATATTATTTATAGAAAACAGAAAAAAAGATAGGTGTTCCTTATATTAAATCGTTAAAAAATAAACAAACTATTGATATTTTTTATACAAAAAACAGGAAATGAAAAGAGATGATAATAATCTGACCTTATGGATTCTTATCAAATTGAGATTTTACATAACATCAAAAATCGATTATGATTAGGTCTGAATCAAATGGGGGATAACAACGTATATTATTTGATTATAAAAAGAAGGAAAGAGAGATGTATTATCATGACTGACAAAAAAGTTCTGACCATACAGGATATCTCTTGTATGGGACAGTGTTCCTTAACGGTTGCTCTGCCAATCATATCCGCCTGCGGCGTGGAGACGGTCATCCTTCCGTCTGCGGTTCTTTCCACCCACACCGGTGGTTTCACCGGCTATACTTTCCGGGATCTGACGGAGGACATTCCGGGCATCATGGGTCATTGGATGAAGGAAGGCCTGAAATACGACTGTCTGTATACCGGCTATCTGGGAAGTATTCTCCAGATTGAATACGTAAGCCAGCTGAAAGAAAATGTGCTTAATGAAGGAGCTAAACTGATCGTGGATCCTGCCATGGCAGACCAGGGCAATCTTTATTACGGATTCGATCAGCACTTTGTGGCTAAGATGGCAGAATTATGCGGCACTGCGGATGTCATCCTGCCAAATGTAACGG
Source organism: Anaerobutyricum sp. (assembly GCA_045226235.1). GTDB lineage: Bacteria > Bacillota > Clostridia > Lachnospirales > Lachnospiraceae > Anaerobutyricum. The sequence goes on along the minus strand of JBGVCE010000296.1, from coordinate 3,471 downwards.
AAGCAGCTTTTATGACAGGACAGGAATGCCGTCTGGATGACCATGATGAGGCCTATATCCTGAAGCTGCTCAGGGCTCTGGCCAAAAAAGGAGCGGGAACGATCATTCTAAAAGGAATCCGCTACAAAAAAGATGAGATCGGTGTAGCAGTCTATGACAGTGAGTCAGACAGTTTAGATTACTATTTTACAGAGTTTGTTCCTTATCTCTCCCATGGCACCGGGGATTGCTATGCAGCAGCATTTACCGGAGCTGTCATGCAGGGCAGAGATTATTTATCTGCAGCAGGAATCGCAGCAGATTTTGTGGTGGAATGCATTAAGAAGACCATGGATGATAAAAACCATGCATACGGAGTGAAGTTTGAAAGAGTACTGCCTATGCTGGTTCAGGAATTAAACCACTGATTAATATAGGTTTTCTTCTATTAATATATAGGAATAAAAAAGTTCTCATTATTTCATTTTTATGATATAATGAGAACGCTTTTTTATTTTTGATACTTTAAACCTGAAATCTAGTAAAGGAGTTTAGCATGGGAGGATTTTTTGGTACGGCCTTAAGGACAGATTGTGTCATGGACTTGTTTTACGGTGTGGATTATCATTCTCATCTTGGCACAAGACGCGGAGGCCTGGCAGTACATGGAGAGGGCGGTTTTAACCGCGCGATCCACAATATAGAAAACTCACCTTTTCGTACAAAATTCGAGCATGATATAAATGATATGCACGGGAATCTGGGAATCGGCTGTATCTCTGATTTCGAACCGCAGCCTCTGCTGATCAGTTCCCGCCTTGGAAGTTTTGCCATCACAACCGTTGGAAAGATTAATAATTATGAGGAACTGGTTCAAGAGTTGTATCAGAATGAACATGCTCACTTCCAGGAGATGACCAATGGACAGATCAACATCACTGAGCTGGTTGCTGCCCTGATCTGCCGCAAAGATTCTTATGTGGAAGGGATTCAATATGTCCAGGAAAGAGTGGATGGGTCCATGACCTTTTTGCTCATGACGAAAGAGGGGCTTTATGCCGCCAGAGACCAGTTCGGCAGAACCCCCCTTGTGGTCGGCAAAAAGAAAGAAGGTTTTTGTGTTTCTTTTGAGAGTCATGCTTTCTTCAATCTGGGATACAAACCTTATAAAGAATTAGGTCCCGGCGAGATTGTTTATATCACACCGGAAGAAGTAACCGTTTTAAAGGAACCCGGAGACAAGATGAAAATATGCTCCTTCCTGTGGGTTTACTATGGATACCCCACCTCAAATTATGAGGGGGTGAACGTGGAGCAGATGCGTTACCGCTGCGGCGGGATGCTGGCGAAACGGGATGAGGGTAAGGTGAATCCTGACCTGGTAGCAGGAGTTCCGGATTCAGGGATCGCCCATGCCATCGGTTATTCCAATGAGGCTCATGTTCCCTATGGGCGGCCCTTTATCAAGTATACTCCCACATGGCCACGGTCCTTTATGCCCACCAACCAGAATAAACGTGACCTGATCGCCAAGATGAAGCTGATTCCGGTGGAGGCATTGATCCAGGGGAAAAAGCTATTATTGATCGATGATTCCATCGTCCGTGGAACGCAGCTTCGGGATACCACAGCTTATCTGTATGAAAACGGCGCTAAGGAGGTTCATATCCGTCCAGCCTGTCCACCTTTGGTTTATGGATGTAAGTACCTCAATTTTTCCAGGTCTAAATCCGAGATGGAACTGATTACCCGCCGGGTAATCGAGAAAAGGGAAGGGCCGAATTGTCCGCAGGAGATCCTGGACGAATATACAGACCCCACTACAGAAAGGTATGCCCAGATGATTGAGGATATCCGTAAAACATTGAATTTTACTTCCCTCCGCTATCATCGTCTGGACGACCTGCTGGATTCCATAGGGATTGATCCCTGTAAGGTATGTACCTATTGCTTTAATGGAAAAGAATGATTTGTACTCAAGACCCGTTCGCGGGTCTTGACTTATATTTACAGAAAGGAAACGAAAACAGATGAATGAACTCCCCATGGAATTTATTAAAGATCTTACTTTGATGACCATTCAGAAAGAAGCCAGATGGATGGAATATGACAATGAGATGGAAGATTTTCAGCTTCAGAAGTACCTGGATGAGGAGATAATCCCTGAATTGTATCTGTTTTTATGCGGATATATCCCGAAGCTTGATATGGAGCTGTCCATTCAGATTTTTGACGGAGACCGGAGAGGAATCTTTTCTTCTGCCATACGGGATCAGGGAGAACTGCATCAGATGGAATTCTCCATGGCCAGATTTCAGGAGGATTTTGAATTCAATATGCTGGTATATGCAGCAAATATGCAGATTATGCAGAGAGAGATGGATTTATCTTACCATCAGATGTCCCAGCAGCTGGCACAGGCGAAGAGCGGATGCGCAGGATGTAAAGGCTGCGGCTGATGATCCGGAGAATAATGCCTTGTCATGATTCCTATTGAATGGTATAATGCAAGGTGCGATATTTAGAGGTTAAAAGCATAAAACTGCCATGGAGATGAAGCAGGAAAAGTGATAAATACAGATGGAGGGAATGTACATGTATGTTGTTTGTTTGGATTTAGAAGGTGTTCTTGTACCGGAGATCTGGATTGCCTTTTCTCAGGAGACGGGAATCCCGGAACTTAGAAGGACAACCAGGGATGAGCCGGATTACGATAAACTGATGAAGTTCCGGATGAATATCCTGAAAGAGCACGGTCTGGGGTTGAAAGAGATTCAGGGGACCATTGCCAGGATCGATCCATTGCCGGGGGCAAAAGAATTCCTGGATCAGCTTCGTACAGAGTGTCAGACCCTTATTCTCAGTGACACATTTGAGGAGTTTGCAAAACCTCTTATGAAGAAGCTCGATTGGCCTACTATTTTCTGTAATTCATTGGAAGTAGACCAGGATGGAACCATCGTAGGGTATAAGATGAGATGCGAAAACTCTAAACTGACCACCATACGTTCTCTTCAGGCTTGCGGATATGATACTATCGCCAGCGGGGACAGTTTTAATGATCTGGGTATGATCCAGGCAAGCCAGGCCGGTTTCCTCTTCCGTACCACCGATCAGATCCGGGCGGATTATCCGCAGTATCCGGCTTTTGAAGATTATGACCAGCTCCTGAATGCTATCCGTGGTGTAATCGCAAGGAAATAAGAAGAACTTTCAGACTGCAATGTAGCATATATCATAGTGATAAACTACATTGCAGTTTTTGGCAGATTGAGGCTTCCTATGGAAAAGAAAAAAACAGTCCGAAAGAGAAAAACTCCCAAAAAGCATATTGTGGTCTTTCAGGATGCGAATGATAAGGTATTCAAGACTTTGTTTGTCCAGGATGGGGAGGATGCAGCTGCTCCGCCTATGAAAAGTGTCCAGTTCGAGACAAAGCATCACCAGATTATCTTCGCAGGCTGGGACCAGGATCTGTCTTCCATCCACTCT
>JBGVCE010000295.1:0-3822 GCA_045226235.1 Anaerobutyricum sp. | reverse complement strand
TCTGATTATAACTGGTGCACAGAGCATGGCATCAATCCGGGTACCTTTTATAACTGGGTCAAGCGTCTCCGTAAAACGGGTGTCTATGATATCCCTGCCCCGGCCGGGGTGGCAACTTATGCTCCAACACCAAAGCAGGATGTTGTCAAGGTTGAGTTCATTGATGAAGAACCCGTTGTTCAGATCCCAAGATCAGACAGATCCCCGGCTTCTGATTCTTTCGCCGCTTCTTTTGAGCTGGTCATTGGATCCTCCAGCCTCAGGATCTCAAACCAGGCAGACCCGGAGCTCCTGGCACGGATCATCTTCCTGCTACGGGATCAATGATCATGCTGGCGGATATCACGAGGGCGGATTCGATCTATATCGTCTGTGGCAAGACCGATATGCGTAAGCAGATCGATGGATTATGTGCCATTATCGAAGGAAAACTCCACATGGGGCCAGATGATAACGCACTGTTCCTCTTCTGCGGAAGACGCTGTGACCGGATCAAAGCGATCCTGTATGAGCCGGATGGGATCGTACTCCTTTATAAAAGGCTCAGTGTAGACGGAAGGTTCCGATGGCCAAGAAACCAGGATGAAGTCCGGCAGCTTACATGGCAGCAGTTCGACTGGCTCATGTCCGGTCTGGAGATCGAACAGCCGAAGGCTTTCAAACCGTTAAACAAGACAGTATCACTGACTGAAAATCTGTAAAAACGAGAAGCCAAAAACCTTAAAATATCCTTTATTTAAGCCATATTTAGTGGCTTTATCCTTCGATATATGGTATAATAAAACCAGCAGAAAGGATGGAATGGCATGGCTTCGAATCCACTGGAACTTCAGCTTCGGGAACTGAAAGATCTTATCATCCAACTGAATAATACGGTAGCCGGACAGACAGAGATGATCCAGCTTCTCCGCAAACAGCTGGAAGAGGCACAGGCTCTGGCTGATAAAAAGCAGGAGCAGATTGACTATCTGACAAAAAAGCTGTACGGTTCCTCCAGTGAGAAGCAGAAGAAACCCATTGAAGGGCAGATCACACTGGAACAGATATACGGCCAGATGTTCAATGAGGCAGAATACCATATCGACAATGATCCTGTCCTGGAAGAAGAGGATACAGTAGTCAGGGAACACACCCGCAAAAAGAAGAAGACTAACAGGGATAAGTTCAAGGATCTCCCTGTGGAAGAAGTCCTTGTTGAACTTTCCCCGGAAGAACTGGTCTGTTCTGAATGCGGAACGCAGATGGTCCAGATCGGAAAAGAATACGTCCGTGAGGAACTCATCTATATCCCTGCGGTAGTCAAACGCATCCAGTATTACCGGGCAACTTATAAGTGTCCATCCTGTACAGAAGGATTCAATCCGGGAGTGGAACATCACTTTGCCAAGGCAGTAGTCCCATCGGCTTTGATCCCCCATGGGTTTGCTTCGGAGTCTATGGTGGCATGGTGCATGTATCAGAAGTATGCAATGGCACTTCCCCTCTACAGACAGGAACAAAACTGGTTGCAGTCCGGGATTGAGCTTTCACGTACAACGATGGCAAACTGGATCATTACCTGTACCGACAGATATCTGATCCATGTCTATCGGTATTTCCACCGGAAACTTCTGGAAAGACAGTTTCTGATGGCAGATGAGACGAGGATCCAGGTTCTGGCCGAACCGGAACGAAGGGCACAGACCCAGTCTTTCATGTGGGCAGTAAGATCCGGTGAAGACGGACTTCCGGCGATCATCACTTATGGTTATACACAGACCCGGGCCAGGTACAATATCGAACAGTTCCTGGAAGGTTATCAGGGTGGATACCTCCAGACCGATGGCTATCAGGGATACAACAACCTGAAAGGCATCCGCCGCTGTTGCTGCTGGTCGCATATACGCAGGTATTTCCTCGATGCTGTCCCAAAAGGGAAAAAAGAGGACCTGAGTGAGCCGGCTGTACAAGGTGTGAAGTATTGCGATAAGCTGTTCATGCATGAACGCTATTGTAAGGAAAAAGGCTACTCCCCCGAGCAGCGAAAGGATTACCGTCTCAATAAATCAAAACCTGTGATCGACGCATTCTTTTCATGGCTTGATCAACAGGATCCGGTGAAAGGATCCCGGTTCGACACTGCGGTGAAGTATGCCCAAAATCGAAAACAGTATCTATATACCTATCTGGAAGATGGAAGGTGCAGCCTTTCGAACAATCTAACCGAGAATTCCATCCGGCCCTTTACCGTCGGAAGGAAAAACTGGCTGTTTGCAGCAACTCCAGGAGGAGCCAATGCCAGTGCTGTTGTATATACAATGGTTGAAATGGCAAAAGCTCATAATCTTAATATATTCAACTATCTGACTTATCTGTTGAAACAGCGTCCGCATGAAAACATGACGGAAGATCAGCTTGAAAGCCTGGCTCCGTGGAGCAAGAAAGCTATAGAGTGTTGCACAGAAAAGTAGAGTAAAATGCTTGCATTTGGGGTGATCGTACCTGAATGCAATTTTTTTATGCTAGACACCCTAACATTAGGCGCTTACCTCAAAACAAAGCCAGGTAGCAGAGAAACTGCAAAAGATGCATGAAAAAGAATTATAGTATCAAAGTAGTATCAAAAGACAAAAAAATAAGCTTGAAAGTGGCTTTCTTAGTCACTTTCAAGCTTAAAGGCTGCGGATAACAGGACTTGAACCTGCACGGGTTTGCCCACCAGAACCTAAATCTGGCGCGTCTGCCAATTCCGCCATATCCGCGTAATAATGAAAATATAAGAAAAAAGCGGGTGATGGGAATCGAACCCACGTGTCTAGCTTGGAAGGCTAGTGTTCTACCATTGAACTACACCCGCATGAAGTATCATATAAGGTTTTAAAAAAAGGGACGCAGATCCGAATCGCGTCCCACAGGACTAGTTGGATTCGAACCAACGAATGCAGGAGTCAAAGTCCTGTGCCTTACCGCTTGGCGATAGCCCTAAAGGGTGGGTAGAGGGACTCGAACCCTCGGCCTCCAGAGCCACAATCTGGCGCGCTAACCAACTGCGCCATACCCACCATAGTCAGAACATCTGACAAATATGCCTGGAGGGATTCGAACCCCCGACCCACGGCTTAGAAGGCCGTTGCTCTATCCAGCTGAGCTACAGACACATAGTTTCAAAAATATATGGAAGATGAAGCGGGTGATGGGAATCGAACCCACGTGTCTAGCTTGGAAGGCTAGTGTTCTACCATTGAACTACACCCGCAGTATATGGATCGGGGTGACAGGATTTGAACCTGCGGCCTCTTGATCCCAAATCAAGCGCTCTAGCCAAGCTGAGCCACACCCCGATGAGCATATCTATAGTCGGCCACGCGACTGACAAATAGCATTATATCTCAGATGGGTACAAATGTCAACACAATTTTGTAATTCTCTTTAATATATGTTTTTTTTATGCATTTCCAATAATAATATGTAATAATATACAAATCATAGTAATCGGCAGATTATTTATATTATACTCATATCATTATCAGAAAATAAGAAGGGGATAATCCTGTTAGATCTGTTTATCCCTAGGATTATCCCGTTTTGTTCCAATCTGATCTGTTTCGCGATGATATTAAAATATGGTAAATGGGATTATTCGGCTGCTGTTACTTCGTCGTCAACTTCTGCTTCAGCTTCCGGCTCTTCCTCTTCCTTTACCTCTTCCTCTTCTACCTCATCATCGAAATCATCATCTTCGTCATCAAAGAAATCATCTTCGAACTCATCCTCGATGTCATCCAGATAGTCAGGGGATAAATAGCGATATACAGCTACTGCAACGCCGGCGATCACTGCTAA
>JBGVCE010000294.1:0-3341 GCA_045226235.1 Anaerobutyricum sp. | reverse complement strand
CTCCGGGATGATCCGGGACACCATATTGACGCAGGAATCCAGCAAACCTCCCCCATTGTCCCTCAGATCTATGACCAGCCCTTTCATCCCCTGGGATTCCAGATCACTGACCGCTTTGTCAAACTGTTCATCCGTGTTTTCAATAAACTGGCTGATGGACACGTAGCCGATCTTACCTTCCTTCATCTCGTAGCTGACACTATCGATGGAGATGGTACTTTTCTCCACGGAAACTTCAAACTCTTTCCCTTCCCGATACATTTTCATCAGAACAGGATCATCCGATGTCTTAATTTCCGTGACCACCTCATTCAAAGTCATGGTGGCAGTATCTTTTCCATTTACTTCGACGATGTAATCCCCTACCTTGATCCCTGCATTATATGCAGGGTCTCCTTTGTTAACTGCCATGATCTCCGTATAATTGTTGTCGACATTCTTGGTGACAGTGACACCGATTCCCTTATATTCTCCGGAATCCTCCTCCATCATCTGTCTGTATTCATCTTCCGAATAATACACGGAATAGGGGTCTTTGAGCCCGCTTACAAAACCGGAATAGATACCTTTCTCCGTATCCTCCTTCTTGTAATCATCCAGATAATACTTGTCTATCAGTGTCTGAATCACAGAAAGTTTCTGTGAGATACCGCTGGTATCCAGACCGATTGCCTTTCCAGCTGCCCTTCCAAGAAAAAGGGTCCCGAAAAGAGTGCCTGCGGCAAAGAGGATCACGCCGAAGATAATCGCCGGTCCCACGGCTAATCCTCTCCTTTTTTTCTTCTTTTCCGTTTTATCTACTTCAGGAATATTCTGATCAAAATCCATTTATCGCTTATTCTCCTTCGTTTATAATAGAAATCCATATAGTGGTCTATACAGTAAAGAAGGTCTGCACACACAAAAAATATGCCGGCAGACCTTCATATGTCTTATGATCGGATAGATGCCGGCAGTTTCCGGCAACTCAGCCCGGACTAATACTCCAGGCTCTCCATGTATTTCATATATTTGACAACCATCAATGCAATCTTAAAGGTGATGGCATCCTCGAATACTCTCAGATCCAGGTTGGTGCTCTTCTGGAGCTTATCCAGACGATACACCAGCGTGTTTCTGTGGATGTACAGCTGCCTGGAAGTCTCGGAAACATTCAGGCTGTTCTCAAAGAATTTATTAATGGTGGTCAATGTCTCATCGTCAAACTCATCCGGGGACCTCCCCTCAAAAATCTCTTTGATAAACATCTTACAAAGAGGCAGAGGAAGCTGATAGATCAGGCGGCCGATACCCAGCTTGTTATAGGCAACGATGCTGTTGTCCTGATAGAAAATCTTTCCCACGTCCATAGCCATCTTGGCCTCTTTATAGGACCGGGATACTTCCTTGATCTCATTGACGATGGTTCCGTATGCCACATTTACTTTGGATAATGCTTCCGTGTTCAGCATATCAACGATAACGCTGGCGGTCTTCTCCAGATCTGTGTATTTCTCCCCCGGTTTCACTTCCTTCACCAGGATGATATTCTTCTCATCCACAGCTGTGATGAAGTCTCTGGACTTGGAGGAAAAGATGCCGCGAATGATGGAAAAGGCATTGTTATCTTTCTCGGACTGTGTCTCGATGATAAATACACAGCGCCTGGCATCCGTCTCGATATGGAGCTTCTTGGCTCTGTTGTAGATATCCACCAGAAGCAGGTTATCCAGCAAAAGGTTCTTGATAAAATTATCCTTATCGAAGCGCTCTTTGTAGGCAACCAGAAGGTTCTGTATCTGGAAGGTAGCCATCTTACCCACCATATATACATCATCTGTCTCGCCCTTCACCAGGATGATGTATTCCAGCTGGTTGTCATCAAACACTTTGAAAAACTGATAACCCTGCAGGGCCTGGCTCTCTGCCAGCGAATCCGCAAATACCAGAACTGCCTCCCTGTATTCCTCCACTGCACTCAGGGTAGATGCGAGGGGTTTCCCCTCCGTATCCATAACACACAGATCAATCCTTGTGATCGCTTTGATACCATCGATGGTATCTTGCAGGATCTGATTAGAAATCATATTACACTCTCCTGTCCCTCCTAAAATAAACTTTTTAGGAAATCTATACTATTCATTTGATGTTTATGAAGCTTATATTGCCATTCTAATACAAAACCCTAAAAATTAAAATAGAAAATGCACAATTTTTTTATTTTTTTTTGTAGATTTTATCTTTATTATGTATAATATTATACATTTTACACAAAAAATGGAGAGGGTTAATCCTCTCCATCTGATTATTATTCTATTCAATCTGAGAATCTTCCGTTTCTGAGGATTCCGATTCCTTCGTCTCCTCCACCGTCTTCTTAAAGATCGAACCCACGATTCTATCCCGGATTGTACGTTCTTTCTGGAACCAGCGGTAAAGGCCTGTAAGATGAAGTGTCTCAATCCATTTAGGCACGATCTCTGCCCCGGTCAGAACCGATGGTTTCAGGCTCTCGATACATATGACAAGGTGGGTATTCATCATAGGTACATACTCACCTAGCATACTAAGCTGGGTCTGGGGCGGAAGACACAGGAACACGGCATCCGGGATGGTTCCGTTTATCTCGTTTACGAGGTTCTCCATGTCGACTTCCGTCTCCTCCGGAAGGATCCCTCCATCCAGGCTGATGGCAGGGTAGGCTGCCTTCATCTCTTCCTTCAGCGCTTCCAGTTCCTCCTGGCCGGAAGCCACCACAAAGAGCTCCCGGGATTCCCTTGAGAGTCTTCCCATAAGCCTTCTCAGATAATCTTCTGCGAACTTTCCGTTTCCCTTGGAACCTTCTCCTTCAAAAACGGTGTGGGCAATGGCATGCTCCATGTAGATATCCCCCGGAAGAACCAGGTTACAGGAATCGACAGACTGTGCTGCCCATTCATGGGACTGGCAGTAGAGTGAGCTTTCTGCGGTATGGAAGAAAACTGTACTCAGCTCTTTCCGGTTAATATAATTCATGGTGATATTGACCGCTTTCTCCGGAAAGACTACTGAAACATCTATGCCAAGCACATCAACCACTTTTCTGGTATGTTCTTTCATAAACCGTTCCTTTCTATTCGTCTATCCGTGATTACTCGGATGCTCCTACATTGGTATGGTCGGTTCCAACATAGATCTGAATATCGCCTCCGGTATCAATATCACCGACAGAAACCTCCGCACCGCTAAAATAGTGCAACAGATCCTGCCCTATGCCATCCCTCTTCAGAATGATCCTGGTTGTGGAGATGGGGCCTTCATCCTGGTAGGTATCAACCAGAGTAATATTATAACCCTGATCCTCCAGGTAATACTGCCACTCG
>JBGVCE010000293.1:0-3353 GCA_045226235.1 Anaerobutyricum sp. | reverse complement strand
CTCCTGCGTGATAGATATGATGTGATCTTTGTAAATATTATTTGTAGTATTATTTGTATTTGTCCGGAAGTTCCCGGAGGGATATCCATCCTCATAATTGCAGGATTCCATTTCATTACTGTCACCATATACTGAAATTTCGGGCTGGGATATGGGTACATTTTCGGCAGGGTATCCTGACAAATTTGTCAGTATATCCTCCTCATTTTGTCCTGATATCCCGTCTGTTTTTTCAGCATCATTCAGAACGCCCATTTCATCAGCATTCTCGGCACTTTCATTACAATTACTTGGCACTAATTTTCTTGAAACCTGCTTTGAAGTAGTGCCGCCTTCTTCCTTTGGATATGAGATTTCTTTCAAAACCAATATATTCAGATCAATAAACATTTGATTTGGAATAGTTCTTCCGTTGGAGTATTCTATATTGTAAAAAAATCTTTTGATGACACCAATCTCCACAAGCTGATCAAAAGCAAGCTTGATTGTCTTTTTTGACTCACCAAATTTATTTGCATACTCCTGATAACTCTTCTGGAGCATCTCCCCATGAAACTTCTTTTTCCATCCAATTACTTCGCCTGTCCTTTCGTCTCTGACTTCAGTAGGGCGATGCCAATATACGAGATCAGCTAATATAGTAATTGCCAACAGATAAGGCTTTCCCGTGGTAGGTTTCAGAATATGCTTATACCATTCTTCGGGTATAACATTGCCGCTTATGGCTATGCTTCCCATGGCATCTACCGTCAGGTTGCCGCTTGACCTGTAGCCCATCGCTGTTCTCCTCCTCTCGCTGTATTAATTCCTTTTTGATTTCCATTCTTCCAAAAGACCGATAATTGTCTCCTCTATATCTTCATCAGACATATCTTCTGGAAAATAATCCGCAATCTTTTCAGCCTTTAAGACAAACTTCTTAGGCTTTGGCTTTGTTTCGGTTAATATAAGTTTTATCGCTATCTCCGTAAGTTCAGCGTTTTTTGATAGTTCCTTAATTCGTGCAGACTGAGCCATGCTCATGGAGCATTTAAGCTCACCTATTGCGTTAAGTACCCAAATCTGCTCCTGCTCAGACAGGAAAGATAAATCTATTCCCTGAGCCATTCCGATTTTTCTTGTATCTACAAGTTCCATCAATCCATCTATCAGATTTGAAAGCCATAGATACCTTTGAACAGTCTTCCCGCTCTCGCCAGCTGCATTTCCAAGCTCATCGAGAGAGTTTCCTTTAACACCAGGACTTTTTATCTGATCGTATTTCATACGGTAAGCGTGAGCTTTTTCACTGGGAAGGATATCTTCACGCTGGATATTCGTATCAACCATAAGACGGGTCGCAAGTTCATCAGAGTATTCTCTGATATATACAGGCATAGTCTTAAGTCCTGCAAGTTCTGCAGCACGTTTACGTCTGTGGCCTGCAATTATCTCATAGCCGCCTTCTTTACGTGGTCTTACAATTCCGGGAACTATTATTCCCTGCTCTTTAACGCTTGCTACTGTTTCATACATCTTTTCATCATCGAGAACCCTAAATGGATGATTTTGGAATTCATGCAATTCCTTTAAAGCGACCTCCACTATCTGTTCTCCCTCAGATGGTGCCCCAAAAAGGTCATCAAACGCTGTAAGGCTGATATTATCAGAAGCTCTTTTCTTACTCATTATCCAGCACCTCCTCGACGAATGCCTCATACGCAACAGCCACGCTGCTCTTTGGAGACTGCTCATAAACACTTATGCCGTTTGCAACAGCTTCTTTCGCTTTAACGGATTCTGGAATAACAGTCTGAAAAATCTTCAAATGCTGACCATAAGCTTCTTCCATCTTATTCATGATGTCCCTGGCAATATTTGTCCTGCCATTTACTATGGTAAGAAGCACTCCCTCAATCTCAATCTTTCGGTTTAATCTTTTCTTTACCTGCCCGATGGTTCTAATGATTTCCTGTAAACCTTCTACACACAGATATTCAGGCGGCGATGGAATCAGGACGCTATCACAGCAGGTTAGGGCATTGAGAATAAGATTATCAACACCGGGATTGCAGTCAATAATGATGTAATCATACCTATCACGAATGCCGTCGATGTACTCCTCAAGGATATGCTCCTTGCTCATCACTTCATCCAGCTGCTGCTCAACTGTCCGGAGACTATGATTACTCGGAAGTATGTCTACTCCCTCGTCGTTATGGATTATTCCCTCTCCCTCGCTGATTTCTATTTCATTGATAACCTTCTGGATAACTGTGCTTACCGTATATGGAAGCTCCTTATTGTTTCTAATCCCAAGTCCCAATGAAAGCGAACCTTGTGGGTCGAGATCTACCAAAAGAACTCTTTTCCCCTTTTTTACAAGTCCTACTCCTAAATTTGCGGCAGTAGTTGTTTTGGCTACCCCGCCTTTAATATTGGCTACAGATATCACTTTGCACATAATCTCCGTCCTCCCTTTTTATTGGTTAACTGCTTTTTTCTCGCTGTTTGGATCAATCATTACATCCATATACTGTCTGAAATACTTCTTGGTTCCCTTATTTGGGAAGGCGTCAGACACGCTTATAACCTTAATTCTCTTATTTCTTTCGATACACCTTTTCATACGCTTGATCTCGCAGGTCGTGCCCTGCAATCTGACTTTGACCATCTTTCCATCCTCCCTGGTTTTAAAATCTTTCCATGGGAGATTATGAAGTATATCCCGCCAACTGCACCTATCGCTGTAAAGGTCATAATATGTAAGCCCTCCTTCCATGTTTTATACGCAAAAAGGGATATCAGCATCTCTTGCCAATATCCCTATTTAAAGCCATCATTCGATGGTATCCATATTCACTTTTATATCCGGATTTTTTGTGTTCCCCGTCTCCAGTTCAAAAGCTACCGCCACGGTAATTTTCTGAATCAGGGTTTTTTCCTTGCGATTTTCCTCCACATAATTGAAAGAGAAAAACTCGCAAAAGTGCGTAAATTCAAGGATTGTCAGGTATTCTGCCTTGTTAGCAGAACCACAGTCTCCACATGGCTCGAATGAGGGAACATATCTACAGGTGTTGCTTTGACAAGTTCGTATCCTCCTTCGCGGAAGATCTTGATATCACGGGCAAGAGTTGCGGGATCGCAGCTTACGTATACGACTCTATTAGGTGAAAGTGTAAGTATCGCATCGATACAACTTCTCGCACATCCCTTCCTGGGAGGATCCACTACAACTACATCGGGAGTTTTCCGATTACCTTCTCCCGGAAGCATTGTCTGGATCACATCCTCGGCTGCACCGGTTATAAACTCTGCATTACCGATTGCGTTAATCTTCGCGTTTTCTTTAGCATCCTTGATTGCTCTAT
>JBGVCE010000292.1:0-15814 GCA_045226235.1 Anaerobutyricum sp. | reverse complement strand
TAATCCTTTCCAGTGAGGAAGGAGAATGTCTGCTGACAGAGATGGCAAAGTCATTTACAGATTGTGGAGCATTAAGAAAATCACCGGCAGTATGTGTCGAGTTATTTAGAGAGGAGAGAAGCCGGCTGTTTCCATAAGAAAGTATGTTCCGGAGTAAATGAGGGAATACATCAGAAACCTGGAAAGGCACAAAGGGGACAAACAACAAAATGAACAGCAAATACCAAAGATTATATATTGTACGGCTTGTGATGAGTCTGCCTCTAAGAAGGTGAAGGCATAAAAGAAAAAGAATAAAGGCAGTTATATACAGATTTACTGTAAAAAACTGTATAATATATCTTGACATAACCTGGTACTCCTGCATTTTCATAACGGTTATTTCAGAAGGGAGCGTAGTTCAGCAAGTTCCTGTTCAGTAAGCTTTTCATCTTCCAGATAGGCAGAGAACATGGAGGCAATATTTCCATCGAAAAACCGCTTCAGAAAGCTATGGCTCTGATGGCTTAAATACTCTTTTTCATCGATCAGCGGGGTGTATACATACAATCTTCCCTGTTTTACATATGACAGGGCTCCTTTATCTACAAGACGCTTGATCAAGGTCTGAACAGTCTTCGGGCTCCACTTCGTCTGGCTCGTGAGTATGTCTGTAATATCATTAGTACTGACAGGTGCATTTTTCCAGACAATCTTCATCACTTCGAATTCGGCTTCAGATATTTGGGGTAGATTAGACAAAAAACAATCCTCCTACATTTGTAATAATTGGATTATAAGGTTTCAATCAGGGAAAGTCAAGGAATAATCTCCCACCTGTAGAGGAGGGAGTCTCAATCTCATCTGATAAAAGGGGCTGTCACACTAAGTGACGGGAACTGTAAACTCAGTTCCTCTCTGACTTAATGTGACAGCCTCTTTTTTTCGTATTCATTTCAGATGATTCTGTATAGTTTTCAGATATTAGGACCTGTGACTAATCTGTACCTTCAAATTGGTTTCTATAGTATTTTGCTAAATATGCCGGGCCGCCATTTAATAATGCGGCCTTGATATCAGCTCTGCCGCCTCCAAAAATGTTTTGTGATATTGAAACCAGAAAATCTACAGGACAGCCATCTGAAGCCATCTTTTCAAGCATGAAAGCAAAATCATTTAAATTGTCCGAGCCACAAACATAACCTTTGTCCATTAACTCAATCCATATTTTTGTTCCTGCACCGTCCTTTATAAAGTGACCTCCGCCACTCACATTCTCAAGGTCATCCAAAGTCAGTTCCTGCTTCTTATTATCATTCAGATTCAAGAAATTCTTGAGTTCTTCTGGAGACTTACAAGCCAAAATCTTATCCATCATTACTTTATCCATTGATGATCCTCCTGTATGCATTATTTATGTAGTTTATTTTTTGGCATTTCCTAGTCCTACATTCTGTTCAAATCATACCAAAGGCTGATGATTCTTTCAATATAGAATTGAAATATTGAAACATGGTATTTGCCTTTGAGACTTGAATTATTTACTAAGTAATTATGAAATGATAAAATAAATAAACAACATTATTCAGATTTCCGGGCATGACACGAATCGTATCACGGATGTGACGATGCGTTTCTTTCCTTCTTTCTGATTCTCTGATACTTTTAGGCTGCCGTCAGGCAATATAGGATGAAAGGACAAAGAGAATATGAAGGGAAAAAGAAATCTGCTGATGGGAACCGGGCTGGTGGGTGTATTTGCCCTGTGGACTGTTTTAATCCAGTGTGTCGATGTCCAGGCTGTCGGGCAGAATAGAACGAGGGTTGGATTTGCTGCTTTTAATGTCTGGTTTCACCAGCTGACCGGTGTGCATATGACGCTCTATACGATTACGGACTGGCTGGGGCTGATTCCCATATTTGTATGTCTGTGTTTCGGAATGCTGGGCTTGGTGCAGCTGATAAAGAGAAGAAGCCTGATCCGGGTTGATCCGGATATTCTGTTGTTGGGTGTTTATTACGTGCTGGTCATAGCCTGCTACCTGATTTTTGAGATGATACCGATTAATTACAGACCTGTGTTGATAGACGGAAGGCTGGAGGCTTCATATCCGTCTTCAACGACCTTACTGGTACTGAGCGTGATGCCCACATTGATGTTCCAGGTATATAGGAGAGCGGTGAATCCTCTGATTAGAAAAACGGCTGGGGTCTTCGTGATCGCCTTTTCAGCCTTTATGGTAATCGGGAGACTGATCTCCGGGGTACATTGGGCCACGGATATTGTTGCTTCCGTATTATTAAGTGCAGGCCTGTTCATGCTGTATCAATCAGCTGTAGAGTTTACAGATGGGGTGAAATAGTCCGATTGGAGTAGATATGGAGTTCAATGAAAAATTACAGGAACTGAGAAAAGCAAAATCGTTGACACAGGAAGAGCTGGCTGAGGCTCTGTATGTTTCAAGGACCGCAGTATCGAAGTGGGAATCAGGCCGAGGGTATCCAAGCCTTGATTCGTTGAAGGAAATATCGAGATACTTTTCTGTATCAATCGATGATCTGATCTGTTCAGAAGAGATAATTTCTGCGGCGGAAGATGAGAAGAAGGAGTGCGTGGATAAGTACATATCGCTGATCTGTAATATGCTGGATATATTTCTGGCATTGCTGCTGCTCCTGCCTGTATTTGGAAACGGAACAGATAATCCGACTTCGGTAACATTATATGCAATCACGGGCTTAAGTAAATGGATCAAACCCTTATTCTTTTCTCTGATCGGATTAACGGTTTTGAATGGAATCTGCGGTGTTGTCATCAGCCATTTTGATAAGCCTGTCTGGAGCCATCATAGGTTTGTGACAGGGATGGTGTTATCCATAGCATGTACAGCGGTATTTATTCTGACCAGACAACCCTACGCAGGCATCATTTGCCTGGCTGTTTTGGTGGTAAAGGGCTTGCTGATTGGAAAGAGAAAGAGTTTACGGTGAATAAAATGAACGGGTTATATTGTGTGGGGAAAAATGAGATGAGTGCAGACGATTACAGGATACGATTAGAAAAAGAAGAGGATTTCAGAGATGTTGAGAACCTGGTAAGAG
The DNA here is from genome assembly GCA_045226235.1 of Anaerobutyricum sp. Classification (GTDB taxonomy): domain Bacteria; phylum Bacillota; class Clostridia; order Lachnospirales; family Lachnospiraceae; genus Anaerobutyricum. The sequence continues at coordinate 12,733 of JBGVCE010000292.1, read as the reverse complement.
AATCATTCTGGAATGTTTATCGTCCGGGATGCAGTGAGCATTATGTCATCCATGTGCTAAGGGATGATCCGGCATTTATTAAGGAACTGGATTTTGTTATGGAACAGGACGGAAAACTGATCGGGCAAAATATGTTCATGAAGACGATTATCGAGGCAGATGATGGGAGAACGATACCGGTCTTAACAATGGGTCCAATCGGCATCACGCCGGAACTAAAGCGCAAGGGTTATGGGAAGAACCTGCTGGATTATTCTTTGGAGATGGCCACAGGGATGGGTTTCGGTGCTGTTCTTTTTGAGGGTAATATTGATTTCTATGGCAAGAGTGGCTTTGACTATGCCAGTAAATTTGGTATCCGGTATCATGATCTTCCAGAGGATGCGGATTCCTCCTTCTTTCTATGTAAGGAACTGATACCGGGGTATCTTGATGATGTAACCGGGGTATATCAAACACCACAGGGATACTATGTGAAGGACGAAGAGGTGGATGGGTTTGATAAAGAGTTCCCGCCGAAAGAGAAGCTGAAGCTGCCTGGACAGATTTTCGGATAAATTAATGTTAAAGACCGCTGATGGAGATTTTTAATCTGTCAGCGGTCTTTTCTGATTGCGAAATATAGTAAAATTTTTTTTCTCCTTTTTTAGTATTTTTTTCCATTCTGTTTTTCTTGTCTCAATTATGAATACGTGATTAGTTCTATGAAGGGCTAACAAAAATTATATTTTCATTCCTTCAACGTAGACTCCTTGCAATTCAGCATGGTAAACACTATTATTAGAATGTAATAGAATGAGAAGACAGATGGGAGGAGAATGAAAGATGAAGAAATTGGCAGTCTTTTTCCCGGGAATCGGATATACCCTGGATAAACCACTTATGCATTACAGCCGGAGGCTGGCAGGAACACTGGGCTATGAAATCCTGCCCCTGCCCTATAGCGGATTTCCACCGAAAATTAAGGGTGACCAGGCAAAGATGGAAGAATCCTTTCACATTGCTCTTAAGCAGTCGGAAGAAATGCTAAAGGATATCGATTTTCAGGCATACGATGACATTCTTTTTATCGGAAAAAGCATCGGAACTATCGCTGCGGCAAAGATTGCATCAGAGAGCCCGGCAATTGATAAGATCAGGCTGATTCTCTATACTCCCCTGGAAGCAACCTTTGCATTTGCCATAAAAGAAGCGATTGCCTTTACCGGAACCAAGGACCCCTGGGTTGGAAAAGGGGAGTACAGTATAGCAGCCCTTTGTGAACAAAGAGATATCCCCTGTTATCTGGTTGAAGGGGGAAATCATTCACTGGAGACAGAAAACGTGAATAAAGATATTCGTAAGATGCGGAAAATCATGAAAAAGACAAAAAAGTTTATGAAAAGGAGACTATGAAAAAGATATTAATGTGTCTCCTGTACCTCCTGAGTTTCAGTCGTTTCTTTTAGAGACTCTCCAGGCAGATATTCATTGATCTTATGCCGCTTCAACATCATATATACCCAGCGACGGATCAGATCATAGATTACCGCAAACAGCGGAACTCCCACGATTATACCGATGATACCAAAGAATCCTCCAAAAGCCGTGATGGAAAACAGAACCCAGAAGCCGGTCAGTCCTACACTCTCTGAGAGAAGCATCGGTCCAAGTACGTTTCCGTCAAACAGCTGCAGAAGAATAATGAAAATGATAAAGATCAGACAGCAGATCGGTTTGTCAATCAGAATGATCAGAGCACTCGGTATGGCTCCGATGTAGGGTCCGAAAAACGGGATGATGTTTGTCACACCGATGAGCACTGCGATAAGAATCGCATTATGCATCCCCATGGTTAGCTGCATGATGAGACAGAATACATAGCAGATCAGACCAATAATCGCGCTGTCCAGGATCTTTCCTCCAAAAAAACCTTTGAAGGTTTTATCGATCAAACGAAATTCGTCCAGTACTGCCTCGGCAGAATCTCTCTTAAAAACAGAATAGGTCAACATTTTCGCCTGGCGGGTAAAGGTATCTTTGCCAAGGAGAAGATAAATGCAGACAATAATTCCAATCAGGAGGTTGTACAGTAGTCCGATGATTGAACCGAAGGCTCCTACAACTCCGCCAAGTGCACCGGTAAGGTAAGGCAGGACATGTGTTTTAAGCCATTCCGGCCCGCTCACTTTCAATGTATTTAGCGCTTCATCGATATATTTACCCACAGCCGGATCACTCGCGGTGTATTTTGAGATAGATGCATCAACCTTTTCCATAACACCTGGAATGGCTTCGGCTATGGCAACGATACTATCCACAAGAGCCGGGATGACCATCACCAGCAGAAGAACGATAATCAGCACGGCAGCCAACAATACCAGGATCATAGAAAGAGCATTGACCAGACCTTTATGTTTTTCACCGAACTGTTTAGAAAGCTTCTCCTTAATCCAGTTAAATGGAGTCTTCAGCAGATATGCGATCACGGCACCGTATATAAATGGTTTCAATATGTTAATGACCGAGTTGAAAGCTATTTTGATTCCGTCAAATCTGAAAATCAGGAAAAAACATATGATGGATAAGGTCAGCCCGATGAACAGCGGCATTGCAAAACGAAATGCTTTTCTAAAGAAATTCTTCATAATCTTTCCCTTTCTGTTTCATCAGTAATACTGGTTTTCTCTCTATAATTTTATCGGAACAAGATATATGGTGTCAATCATATTATAACATTCGCTAACCGGTTGATTTTTATACCCTGGGGATAGTGCTGTACACAGGATTGTGTTAAAATATTTTATAGATAAAAAGGAAACAGATAGACAAATGCCTGACAGTAATGAGAGAAGAGTACAATAGAGAGGAATTCATTATGATTAAAAAACTGTTCATTCTATTTTTGATTTGCTGCCTGAATCTAACTGCCTGTTCCGGCCAACAGAAAACCGGGTCAGATGCCACTACAACATCCATGCCAGAATCAACAACAGCGATAATGGAATCAGAAGAGGATTCGCAGTCGTATTCTGATGTGGAAGCTGGTATTTATAAGATTAATAAGTACGGGAATATCACCCTGACGATTGGACCGGAGTCCATGGAGAAGCTTGGATACGAACCGGCAGATCTTATTAAAGTGAAGATCGGAGACGCAGAGATGGAGATGCCTATAGGGAGGGCTTATACTGAAGCGGATTCCGGTGAGCCTATCTGCTGCTATAAGACTTCTTCGGAGGGTATTGAATGCGTTGTACTAGCAATCAATACAGGGAATCTGGCTGAGACAATGGGTATAGCCGAATGTCATCCCATCGATACAGATCCCGGATTTGAGTGGACCTACCTTAATGGGCTTGATGAATCCGTTACGGTATATATCTCTATGGTTGAAAAACAGGGATATGCAGACGAGTACAATATGCATAAGCTGGGAGGTACACGGAGCAATAATCGTGAGGATTATGCAGAACTCAGTGATGCGGAATATGCGAATTTCCGAGTCATTGAGACAACAGGTATGGGGACCGGAACCTTCTTCCGCTCTTCCTCACCGATAAATCCGGCTTTGAATCGGAATAAAGAAGCGGATGAAGCCCTTCTTGCTCAGGGTGTCCGGACGGTGATCAATATGTCTGACAGTGAGAGTAAGATGAAGAAGTATTCGGATTACAGTCTTACAAATTATGCAGATTGCGATATCATCGCTTTGGATATGGCGATTGAGTATGATTCTGAAGAATTTCGGAATAAGCTTGCCGAAGGTTTCCGGTTTATTATCTCCAGAAAGGGACCTTACCTGATTCACTGTGTGGAAGGTAAAGACCGGACCGGTTTCGCCGCAGCCATTCTGGAATGCCTGATGGGAGCGGATGCCGGGGAAATCATTCAGGACTATATGCTTTCATTTTGTAACTATTATGGGATGAAACCGGGGACGACATATTATGATGAAGTCGCTGCGAGTAATATTGAAGCCATCCTGGCTAAGTCTTTCAGAATCCCTTCAATCCGGGATGAAAACACAGACCTGCAGGCATGTGCAGAAGCCTATCTTCAGGAAATAGGAATGAGCATGGAGGAAATCTCCGCACTTAAAGAAAAACTTGGGCAGGATTACGGTGGGAGCTTCTAAGCTAAAAAACTTCAACAGGTAGATGAAAGAAGAATAATAAAATGAACATATAGCTGTTATAGGCAATTTGCTATCGATAGAGGAGGAAAAAGGTATGAATCAAAGAAAACATAAAGAAGTTCTCATATTATTTTTGTTTATTATATTGGCTTATTGTCTAGGATACAGAACAAATGTATCTGCAGCTAAAGTTTATTTCTCAATAGAAAAATTTACTATCGGACAGGGATATCTTGTGGAACCTGTCGAGATAGAGATAAAAGACAATGAACCCGTCTCTACAGTAACAGAAAGGGTCCTTAAACAGGCAGGATATACTCCTAATATACGTCCTGATTAGGATTGGTATCTCGCCGGAATTGATAATGCAGATAACGGGAATGGATCCGTTCCTAAGTGTATCCAGAATATGGCGGAAGATGCGCCGAGGACAGAGGACCTAGTTCCTGCAAAAGAAAAGAATATGGATTTTCCCGGATTGTATGAGTTTTCATATTCACAAACTGCAGGCTGGATGTTTTTTGTTAATAATAAGGATATGCCTGTGGGGGCAGCAAATTATCACCTGAGAGACGGTGACGTGGTCCGCTTAAGATTTACATTATATAGTAAAGATAGATACGGAGAAGATTTGGGCAGTGGGGAAAACGGTCTTGCTCTTCCCAATTTGGATGCGGTTACAAGGAGGATGGCGGTTTACAATTCTAACAGGAAGGCTTGCGATGCAAAAGGCTATGCCCCGGTTTACAAAAGTGTGAAAGCTGTTGTTACCAATATGGACTCAACCCCCCAGGAAGTTCAACAGGCATATGCAAAGCTTCCGACGGAAGTAAAAATGAGACAATGGGGAGCAGAGCTTGCTGAAAAGGAGAAAGCAGCGGCTGACAAAAAGAAATACACACCGTCTAAAGCCAAGATTACTAAGATTACTTCTAAGAAGAAACTGGCCAAACTGACTTGGAAAAAGATATCCGGCGTTTCCGGATACGAGATACAAATGTCCAAAAAGAAAGCTTCCGGCTTTAAAAAGGTTGCAACCATTAAGAAAGCCGCGACGGTTACTTACACCAAGAAGAAGCTGAAATCTAAAAAAACCATGTACTTCCGTGTCAGAGCCTATCGTAAGGTTGGCAAGACCACCTATTACGGGGCATATTCCACGGTGAAGAAGATAAAAATCAAATAAAATACATAAAATTAACAAGTTTGCATTTTCACAGATTTGGTATAGAATATAAATGGAAATCTATGTCGTTCCGCCAGGAATCGACAGTGTATGGAAGGATGAAATGAGGTGAGGCAGATGTTTCGTGTTAGTCATAAAAGAAGTAAACTGGTGGTGGTAATACTGCTGGTTATCTGCATCTGCTTAGCCGGAGTTCCCGCACAGGAATCCAGGGCATCTTCCGTAAAGGATTTAGACCCGTCCTTTGAGACAGTAATGGCGAATGTGGGCAATTATATCTTGTCTGTGGATACCAAGCCGGATTACAGCAGTACCTGGAATGTGATCGGGCTTATAAGAAGTGGCAGGGTCATCAATCAGGAATATAAAGATACCTACTATGAGAATACAGTACGCTATCTGCAGGATAATGACTGGCAGATTACACGGGCGAAATATTCTGATTACTCGAAACTAATCCTTGGCATGACGGTTATCGGAAAGGATGCCACGGATATAAGCGGGCATAATCTGTTAGAATACCTGTCGGATTTTAAAAAGGTAAAACTCCAGGGTTTTAATGGGCCAATCTGGGCCTTGATCGCATTAAAATCTCACCCGTCCTATTCCATACCTCAGGTGTCCGGTGTCAGTGAGCAGACTACAGAGGAAGGTCTCATCAGCTACCTTTTATCAAAACAGCTTAAAGAACCGGGGAAAGAAGGATGGAACTTGTTAGCTACAGGTACTACCCCTGATACTGACATCACCGGGATGACCATCCAGGCCCTGTCCCCCTATTACAACAAGAGGGACGATGTGACAGAAGCCGTGGATAAGGCATTGGAATGGCTGTCTTCTGCACAGAATGAGCAGGGTGGCTACAGCACTCTGAATGGAGATAGTTCCGTGGAGACTTCAGAGAGTGATGCCCAGGTTATTGTAGCTCTGTCCTCCATTGGTCTGGACTGTCAGACTGACCAGCGCTTTATCAAATCGGAAGAAAACTGGGTAATGTCCAGATTATTCGACTATTACTGCCCTCTGGATTCGGAGAAGGGCGGATTCCTGCATGTCCTGGAAGGGGCAGACAACAATGGCGGCGGTGTGGCCGGCTCCATAGATGGCATGGCAACGGAGCAGGGTATGTATGCCCTGGCTTCTTATCATCGCTTGCTGGAGGGGCAGAATGCCCTTTATGACATGAGTGACATCGAAGTGTCTCCCGGAGAATCGGTAGAACCCTCCAAACCGGATGCCACCACGGAGAAGCAGGAAGATACCACAAAGAGTTCTTCCGGCACTACCCAGGCTAAGAAGACCAAGAAAAAGATAAAGGTGAAAGCTGTCTATATTGATTACCGGCAGATTTCCCTTCAGAAGGGGAAGACCCGGACCCTAAGGGCAATTATCTCTCCTTCCAATGCAAGTAATAAGAAGGTAAAATGGACTAGCTCCAACAGGAAAGTGGCCACTGTCACCCAGAAAGGGATCGTTAAGGGGATCAAGGCAGGAAATGCCACCATTACGGCAACAGCTACAGATGGCAGCAAGAGAAAGGCATCCTGCAAAGTAATAGTATACAGCCTGAACTCCGGAAATAAGACATCCTATGCCGCTAATGGGGGGTCAAATAGCCCTACCCGCTATATTTATCCGACCACCGGGAGTCAGGGAAATTCTTCCGGAAACTATTATTACCCTGTGGTAAACTCCGGCCAGACTTCAGGCCAGACATCCGGATCCGGGAGTACAGCGACAAATAATTCTTCATCTACAAACACTGAGACCGGGGCATGGACCTTTGACGGGGAGACTTATAAGGCGGACTCCGGGGATACTACCGGAGAAATCGATGCCGGTTTGGATGAAGAGGATTATGATGCTGAGATAGATGAAGATGAAGAGGATGAAGAATTCCTGGATGAGGAATCAGAGGATGAAATTTCAGAGCACAAGATTCAATTGCCCACATGGCTGGCTATCTGCCTGGGAATTCTGATTCCCGGAGGATTAGCTGCAGGCTTCCGGCTTCCATGGAATACTCTGAGAAAACGAATGATGACCTTCTTAGCCTCTCATAAGAAAAAATAACGAGTTAGTAGAAAACCACCTTTGTTTGCTGAAGGTGGTTTTTTATAAAGATACCAGATGGAGAGTGATCCTTATATGAAAGCCATTTTTAATGGACGTATCCTGCTCCCGGATCGTGAGATAAAAGGGAAAGCCTTGTTATATGATGATAAGATTATTGGCTTGACAGATGAGAAATCAGCAAGTCGGAAAGCGGCGGAAACAATCGATGCGGAGGGCGCCTATGTTTCCCCCGGACTGATAGACGTGCACATCCATGGTTGTGCCGGGATGGATGTATCAGACGGTAACGCGGACAGTATCCGCAAGATGGCGCAGTATCTTCTGCAAAATGGTGTGACCGGTTTCCTGCCGACCTCAATGACTGTCAGCTGGGATATACTGGAGAACATCTGTAAACATGTACGCGAACTTATGGAGGAAAGTGACTCCCCCGCCTTTTCCGGCGCTCAGGTGCTGGGTATGCACATGGAAGGTCCCTTCATCAACCCTGCGAAGAAAGGTGCACAGAGCCAGGATTACATCCTTTTGCCGGATGCTAAAAAGGTACTTCCCTTATCTGACGTGATCCGGGTTATCACTTATGCACCTGAAATGCCTGGTGGCATAGACTTTACCAGGACGCTGCTTGACAAGACAAATATAGCTCTTTCCATTGGGCATACGAATGCAACCTACGACCAGGCCTTTGAAATAATCAGACTGGGTGTTAAACGTGTGACCCACCTGTTTAACGCTATGACCGGTCTGCACCACCGTGATCCCGGTGTGGTTGGAGCTGCTTTAACCACGGATGTTTATGCAGAACTGATCGCCGATACGTTCCATGTCAATAAGGCTCTTTTCCCGCTCATCGCAGAGTTAAAGGGTGATAAGCTGGTACTGATCACAGATGCACTATGCTCTGCCGGCATGCCGGACGGAGAATATGAAAATGGCGGGCAGAATTTCATCGTGAAAGGAATGGAATGCCGTTTGAAGGACGGAACGATTGCGGGCAGTGTGCTGCGGCTTAACAACGCTGTGAAGAACCTGCGCAACTATGCGTGTCTGCCCATGTACCAGGCTGTCCGTGCTGCGTCATTAAATGCGGCAGAATCCGTGAACCTGGCTCAATGTAAAGGGTCACTTACTCCCGGCAAGGACGCAGACATCGTGCTGTTAGGCGATGACTGTCAGGTTCTCCGTACTATCGTCAAAGGCACAACGAAATATATGGCGTAACATTAGCTCAAGAAGTGGTATTACAATGAAAAACAATGATTTTACAAATGGGAATATATTAGGGAAATTATTAATCTTTATGTTGCCTGTACTGTTTGCAATGTTTCTACAGGCGATGTATGGTGCTGTGGACTTGCTTGTTGTGGGTAAGTACTGTGGGAATGCAGATGTTTCTGCCGTCTCAACAGGATCTCAGATTATCCTGACTCTTACCAATCTGCTCGTGAGCCTATCGATGGGTATAACGGTTGCCGTCGGTGAAAAAATCGGGCAGAAAAAACCGGATGAAGCCTCTATGACAATCGGAACAGGCCTTGTGATATTCGCCATACTCGGCGTGATGTTTACAATTATCAGTGTTTTTGGTGCAGCCTTGCTCGCAAAAGTCATGCAGGCGCCGAAGGAAGCCTTCGATGTAACGGTAAGCTATATCAGAATATGTGGCGCAGGTTTTCTTGTAATCACAGGCTATAATCTTCTTGGAAGTATCTTCAGAGGCCTTGGCGACTCCAAAACACCGCTGATCGCTGTAGGAATTGCCTGCATGTGTAATATCATAGGAGATTTGTTGTTCGTTGGGGTATTCAGAATGGGAGCCTCAGGTGCCGCTTTGGCAACAATTATTGCCCAGCTGATCAGTGTTATCATCTCGCTGCTGATCATCCGTCGTACAAAGCTGCCGTTTGCATTTGGAAGGGCATATATCAGACTTAGAAAAAGAAATGCCTTATCCATAATACGCATCGGTACGCCCATTGCCTTGCAGGATTTTCTGGTAGGAGTATCATTCCTTGTCATTCATGCTATCGTTAATACACTCGGCGTTACTGCTTCTGCCGGAGTCGGTGTTGCTGAAAAGGTATGTGCGTTCATTATGCTGGTACCTGCCGCATTTATGCAGTCTATGTCCGCTTTCGTGGCGCAGAATTATGGCGCAGGAAAAACTGAGCGGGCAAACATGGCGCTGAAAACAGGCATTGCTATATCCTTTGTATTTGGGGTAATGATGTTTGCCTTAACCTTCTTCCGCGGAGATCTGCTTGCAGGTATTTTCTCCAATAACAATGCAGCGGTCATGAATGCCTGGGACTATCTGAAAGCTTATGCGATAGACTGTCTGCTGACTTGTTTTTTGTTTTGTTTTATCGGCTATTTCAACGGACTCCAGAAAACAACCTTTGTTATGGCCCAGGGCATCGTCGGCGCATTTCTTGTCAGAATACCCGTTGCATTTTTAATGCGGCAGATCGGAAACGGCTCACTTTTCCTGATTGGTCTTGCAACGCCTTGTTCTACGATTGTACAGATCATTATGTGCTTTATCGCTTACCATTATTTTTCCACATCCTTTGAAACTCAGGCTTAAGAACCAGGAAAGACACCACTGCTGCGATGATATCCGCGGAAGGTCCTGCATAAAGCACGCCGTCTATTCCAAAAAGAACAGGGAGGAATAATAGCAACACGATGAGTGTAATCTGTTTGGATAAGGAGATAAGTACACCACGGTTTCCCTTGCCTATAGAAGTCATAACATGCATGGAGATAGGTGGGATTCCGGAGAGGATGACCAGTAACATAAAGACATGCATGTAACGTAGAGCAAAGGCCTCATAACCTCCCGCGCCACTGCCAAAAAGCCGGAGAATCTGGTGAGGAAAGAGCCAGAAGCATACTGTTTCTATAAAGCCAACAATCAAAGCATACCGTAGTGTGACAAAATAGGTGTCCGTCACGCGACGGTATTTTTTTGCACCATAGTTAAAACCAAGAATGGGCTGTCCTCCGATTCCACATCCGATGATGGTAGAGTAGAAGAGGAAGTTTACCTTGGTTACTACCCCTGCTGCCGCCAGGGTCTCGCTGGCCCCGTAAGGAGAGAGGGCACCATATCGCCGAAGGGAACTGTTTAATACCAGATTCATCACCATCATGGCAGCCTGATTAATGCTGGGTGCGGCCCCAATCAGAACAATCTGCCGTATGTTTTCCCTGGAGATAAGGAAATGGTGTTTCTCAAAGCGTCCTGTCTTAAAATGGAACATATAGCCGATTACCATAACTGCAGACAGGATCTGTCCCAGGATGGTGGCCAGTGCAGCACCCTTGATTCCCATGTTTAAAGGAAAGAGGAAGAGATAATCAAGGATGAAGTTTAGGGCTACACCTGCCATAGAGCAGATCAGAGCATAGCGGGGACTTCCGTCCGAACGAACCAGAAGAGTTCCTCCTGCCGTAAGAGCAAGAAAAGGGACACCTATGGCAATGATGCGCATATAGGTAAGGGCATAGGGAAAGACTTCCTCCGTGGCGCCGAAAAGATTTACGAACCAAGGAGTAAATAAGGCGACGGTTACCCCAAGGATCAGCCCTTCCAGGGCGATCATGACAAGTCCGTTCCCGGCGAATGTCATGGCCTCCTCCTTCTTTCCTTTTCCGTTCAATATATTAAAATTAACCGCGGATCCGTTGCTGAAGAGGAGAGTCAGGGCTCCGCACAGAAAAGTCAGAGGATAGGCAACGGTGGTGGCTGCATTTCCCAGATATCCGATTCTCTGGCCGATGAAGACCTGGTCCACCATGTTGTATAATGATCCTACCAGGGTACTGATGATGGATGGTATGGCAAATTGTAGAAGAAGTTTGCCGACCGGTAATTGACCAAGAGGATTATTGTCTGCATTCACTGCTTTCATAGGAAAACCTCCTATCTTTCTATTCATAAGACAATGATTATCATTCTTTTATCTCGAGACATAACATAGTCAGATCGTCGAACTGTGATGCTCCATCAACAAAATGATTGACATCTTCCCGGATTTCGTGCAGAATTTCCTGCGGTGTACCATTCTTATGACGGTTCAATGACTGAAGCATTCTGTCAACAGTAAACATATTATTCTTACGGTCTGTCGCCTCCGGAAGTCCATCAGTGTATACAAAAAGTTTGGATCCTGGTTCCAGTTGCAGTTCATACTCTCTATAGTTTACCCCGCTCATTCCGCCAATCACAAAGCCATGCTTGTCTTTTACGATCTCAAAGGGACTGTCAGCTTTTTTGAGTACAGGGTATTCATGTCCTGCATTAGCTGCCCTTAATATGCCCGATGAGATCTCCAGGATACCGATCCAGACGGTGACAAACATCTCTTCTTTGTTGTTGCTGCAGATCGTTTCATTTGTTTTTTTCAATATCTCTGCAGGGGAGTGCAGAGCCATGGCATTGTTAAATAATACGGTTTTTGCTGACATCATAAATAAGGCGGCAGGGATTCCTTTTCCGGAGACATCTGCAATCGCCAGATATAGATGATCCTCATCAATCAGGTAAAAATCATAAAAATCACCACCAATCGCCTTTGCAGGATCCATGGTCGCATAGAGATCAAACTCAGATCTGTCAGGGAAGGGCGGAAATTCATTGGGCAGGGAGTTGGCCTGGATTGATTTGGCCAGTGTAAGCTCTCTGTCTACCAAAGCCCTGTCTCTGCTCTGCTCAATATTCAGGAAACAGTACATCATCAACATGACAACCATGATGATTCCATAACAGACGGACAGACCGTAGGTAGCTATCGTGAATATTCCGGCCGCAGTAGGTGTAAGAACAAACAGAATCAGGGATACGATCTGATGTTGCTCCAGCTTTTTCCGAAAGATGATTATGGTTGTCCCACTTATAAGTGACGTTACAAAAGCATAGACCATGGACAGGATATACCATTTGCTGCGGACATAATATCCTGCAGCATCTACCGTGAAATAGATGCCTGTAAATATATTGACAAGAATGGCCAGCAATGCAAGAATCATTCCGACAAACATAATCTTTTCAACAACAGCAGTGGCACGGTTCTTCACCCTAAAGAAGACCCTAAGGTAGCGCCAGAAAAAGTAACATGCTATGGGCATACATAAATAGTATATGGTATTATCTATCAGATTCAGCAACGCCAGCTTAGGCTCTCCCTGCAGCAGCCAGGCACCCATGTCCGTAAAAAGCGCGATGAATGTCGTGTGCAGGAGATATAAGAAGAAACGGGAAGTATTCCCTGTTTTCTGTACATCCACATCGTAGGAGATGAACAAAACATATCCCACCAACATGCCAAACAGATCAATGCTGATATTAA
>JBGVCE010000291.1:0-11961 GCA_045226235.1 Anaerobutyricum sp. | reverse complement strand
CTCCTGCTCCTCTCTCTTCCCCTCACATAAGGTACGATACAATAGCTGCAGAAATTATCGCAGCCGAACATGATGTTCACGCCTGCCTTAAAACTAATCTTACGGTCACTGGGCAGGTCCTCGATGATATCCTCCGCCTTATCCCAGATATCAAAAACTCTCTTTCTGGTATATAAAGCCTGGAAGAGCAATTCAGCCAGCTTATATATATTATGGGTCCCGAAGACCACATCTACAAAACGGAACGTATTCTTTACTTTTTCCACTTCCTCCGGTTCCTGCATCATGCATCCGCACATGGCGATGATCATCTCCAGATTCTTTTTTTTGAAGGTTTTCAGCGTTCCCAGTCTTCCATAAACACGGATGTTAGCATTTTCCCTAACGGTACAGGTATTGTAATAGACAAAGTCCGCCTCTTCCGAGTCAGCTTTCACATAGCCGATCTCCTCCAGGATACCGTTTAATTTCTCGGAATCCTTGAAGTTCATCTGACACCCGAAGGTCTGATCATAAAAAGTAAGATCCCTCCCGATCTCCCTCTTTCTTCGCTCAATCAGTTCCCGGCATTTTATCATAAAATATCTCTGTCGGTCCGGCTCTTTCTCCGGAGCATTCTTCAGGATATCATCCCATCCTCTCTGATCTTCCATTCTGTTTCCTCATATCTATACTATCTCAATGATTTTCGTGTAATTATTACTTGTTCGCATGGTTCGGCAACTTACTATTATAGGTGAACCCAACTCAATTTTCAAGTGGAAATAATAAGGCTGTTGTGAATCCGGTTCCTACCTTCACACAACAGCCTTCTAATCAAACTATCCTGATTCTTGTGAGATTAACTTCATTATATCTACAGCTTATTCTGCGGTGTCTTCCTCCGCTTCAGCAACAGCTTCTTCCAGAGCATTTTCTTCCTCGGCAATCTCTTCTGCCGCAGCCTGGGCAGCATCTTCAGCCAGATTAAATGCGGACTCTGCAGTCTCTTTTACCTCTTCTTCAACAGCTTCTGCTGCTTCCTCTACATCGTCTGTGATCTTGCCTTCCGGAAAATCTTCCTCATCGAGGAAATCTGCCAGCTCATCATCATCGATATCAGCAGGCTTCACCTGTTCTTTTAATCTGGTAAGTTCGCCTTCCTTGGCTTCCATCTCAGCCTTTGCCTCTTCGATACCACGGATGTAAGCACCGAAATCCTCTTCATAGTCCTCGCTGTGAAGATCCAGATAAGTCTGCCCGATCTTGTAGGTCAGGGTACGGATCTCTTTTTTCTTAGCGCGGATCTGCTCCCTCGTTACGAAAATATCCTTGGCAATCTTAGCTTTCTCTGAAGCAAATTTACCTGTTTCTGTGATATTATTCTTTATCTTTTCAAATAAGCCCATCTTGTACCTCCTTCTGAGAAAACAGTATTACATCTCACAAATTTCCCATGATTATATATTGATATTTTACCATCTTTCCCATTAAAAATAAAACATGAAATATGACAATTTGACCATAATTCATGATTTTAAGATTTCCGTAAGAAATGTCCCATAATTCCCCATAAAAATGAAAAAACCGGAGACAAATATCTCCGGTCGTCCTCAATAGTCCGTAGGGGAATCGAACCCCTGTTTCCGCCGTGAGAGGGCGGCGTCTTAACCGCTTGACCAACGGACCACAACTGACATTGACTATAATAATAAAAGATGACAGATTTGTCAAGCAAAATATTATTTTCTTTTTCCAGACACTTTGATACAGAAATTATGACACAAATGATAAAAATATGTTATAATACTTGGACATGTTAGGAGAAAGGAGTTTTCAATGCGATGCTTGAATTAAAAAATATATCATTCGGAGTAGATTCCGATGGAATGAACAAAGAAATCATACGCGATATCAGCCTGACGATCCCCGATGGCAAGCTGGTGGTAATCACCGGCCCCAACGGAGGCGGAAAATCTACCCTTGCAAGATTGATCGCCGGAATTGAAAAACCGGATGCCGGCCAGATCTTTTTCAATGGAACGGATATCACTGAGATGTCCATCACAGAACGGGCAAAAATGGGTATCGGCTTTGCCTTCCAGCAGCCGGTTCGGTTTAAGGGAATCCAGGTTCTGGACCTGATCCGCCTGGCAAGAGGCAAAAATATCCCGACAGCCAACGCCTGTGAGTACCTTTCTGCCGTGGGGCTGTGCGCCAGGGATTATATCGACAGGGAGGTTAATAACAGCCTTTCCGGCGGCGAGCTGAAACGTATCGAGATTGCCACCGTCCTGGCAAAAGAATCCCAGATATCCATATTCGATGAACCGGAGGCCGGCATAGACCTGTGGAGTTTCAATAATCTGATCGACGTATTTAAAGGAATGCGGGACAATATCAAAGACAGCTCCATCCTTATCATCTCCCATCAGGAGCGGATCCTGAACATCGCGGACCAGGTTATCGTAATAAAAGACGGTAAAGTAACAGAAGAAGGCAGCAGGGATGAAGTTCTGCCCGATCTGATCGGCACGGCATCCTACACCGCGAAATGTGCCAAATTCATGGATGAGAAAGGAGAGACGAAATGATTAAACTGGATGAGATTCAGAAAAGATTATTATCGGAAGTAGCAGGTCTCCACAAGGTTCCGGAAGGAGCTTTTAATATTCGTTCCAACAGCGAGTCCATCGGAAGAGCCTCCAGCGCTAATATTGAGATCATCCCCAGAGAAGGTGGCGATGGCCTGGAGATTCACATCAAACCGGGAACAAAAAACGAAAGTGTTCACATCCCTGTGGTCATGACCAAAACAGGCTTAAAAGAAGTGGTTTACAATGACTTCTATATCGGGGAGGATTCCGACGTGTTTATCGTGGCTGGATGTGGTATCGATAACTGTGGTCCCCAGGATTCGGAACATGACGGTATCCATCGTTTCTACGTAGGCAAAAATGCCAGGATGAAATATGTAGAGAAGCATTATGGCTCCGGGGACGGTACCGGCAAACGTATCCTGAATCCGGGAACAGAGCTTTATCTGGAGGAAGGCAGTATCGCTGAACTAGAGATGGTCCAGATCAAAGGCGTGGATGACACAGACCGTGTTACCACCGCAGAACTGGCTGCAGGAGCAAAACTTACCGTGCGGGAACGTCTCATGACCCATGGTTCTCAGAGAGCCATCAGCAAATATGTGGTGAATCTGAACGGTGCCGGTGCCACTGCAGATGTGGTATCCAGATCCGTAGCCCGGGATGATTCCTACCAGAAATTCGATGCCGTATTAAACGGCAATGCCCCCTGCTCCGGACATACGGAATGTGATTCCATCATTATGGACAATGGCAGGATCCTTGCGGTTCCAGGTCTGGAAGCAAACGATGTGGATGCCGCCCTGGTGCATGAGGCTGCCATCGGCAAGATCGCCGGAGACCAGCTCATCAAACTGATGACCTTAGGTCTCACGGAGCAGGAAGCAGAAGAACAGATTATCAACGGCTTCCTGAAATAATATACTTTCACAGAAATAACAAAGAAGATGTCAGCACAGGCTTAACAAAACCCGGCTGCATCTTCTTTTTTTCTCTCAACTCATTCACCGGAAACGTCTTTGGATCCCGTTTGAGGGTGTTTACAGAGCATCCCCCAGAAATACCCTCACACAGTTGGCGGTCCTGAACTCTTTTGTCCCCATTCCATAGCCGATCTTACGGATATTCATCATGGGCCTTTGTTCAAAACGATCCGCATAATAAGTTGCCAGTGCCACTCCGGTAGGTGTGGCCAATTCCCCTTCTTCCTGACCAGCCAGAGAAGGAACATTCTCAAGGAGCAAGGCTGTGGCAGGTGCCGGCACCGGAAGAATACCGTGGGCACATCTCACCTTACCGAATCCGGTTACAATGGGCGAACAGACCATATGGTCTGCTCCAAGTTTTTCCATAAGGACCGCGCAGCCTACAATGTCAGCGATGGCATCTTTCGAACCAACCTCGTGAAAATGAATCTCTGTCACAGGTTTTTGATGGACTTTACTCTCTGCATCGGCAATCTTCCGGTAAACAGCTTTGGCGTCTTCCTTGACTTTGGAAGATATCTCCAGTGCATCGATAATCTGCGTAATCTCCTCCATCCCTGCGTGGGAATGACTGTGTTCATGATCATGATGGTGGTGATGATGTCCATGATGATGATCATCCATGCTGTGCTCTTCCTGGTCTCCCACCAGTACTCTCACATGGGTTCCATAGATTCCGCAGGTCTCTTTCTGTTCCAGCTGATAGGTGACATCCGGAATCCCCAGGGAGTTCAATTCCTCTACCAGGCTCTCCTTATCCTCAAAAAGATCCAGCAAGGCAGATAGCAACATATCTCCGGCAATTCCCATATTACATTCCGTAAAAAGAACTTTCATATCTATATCCTCCCAAAGCTATTTTTTAAGTATTGCTTTTTTCATACCGCTATTATACGATGATATGCAAGAAAAAGAAAGCAGGGAAAAAACATGGAATATAGAGAAAAGAAACAGAAACTCATTCAGTATTTATCCGAACTGGTAACTGACGATACCGCCATAGCTTTCTCCGGGGGAGTTGACAGCAGCCTTCTGCTGAGAATCTGCTGTGACCAGGCCAAAAAAACCGGCAGTAAGGTCTACGCCATCACCTTACATACCATGCTGCATCCGGCGGCAGATCTGGAGATTGCAGCAAGAGTTGCAAAAGAGGCCGGAGCCATACACCTGGTGCTGCATATAGATGAATTAAATGAAGCTGGAATCCGCTTTAATCCTGTGGACCGTTGTTATCTGTGCAAGAAATGCCTCTTCCAAAAGCTGATAGAAAAAGCGAAAGAATATGGTGTCACACAGATCCTGGAAGGGACCAACGCGGATGATCTGAAGGTCTACCGGCCCGGTATCCGGGCGGTAAGGGAATTGGGGGTTCTCAGTCCACTGGCAAAATATGATTTTACAAAAGAAGAAGTGAGGCGGCTGGCGGAGGAATATCATATCTCCGTGGCAAACCGGCCTTCCACTCCCTGTATGGCCACCCGGTTTCCATATGGTACGGAATTATCCTATGACAGGATAAAAGATGTGGAATCAGGAGAAGAATGGCTGAGAGAAAAGGGATTTTACAATGTGCGCCTTCGCGTTCATGACAAGATAGCCCGGATAGAGGTGGATCAGGAAAGCATGGAATCTCTGCTTTCCATAAGAGAAGATGTCCTTCAGGAATTATCCCGGTACGGATATGACTATATTACCCTGGATCTCATGGGTTTCCGCTCCGGGAGTATGGACATACACCTGAAATAAACCGAAATTGACAAGGGCTTCCCCGCAGCCTTTTTGTCAATCCGGTTTACTGATACCATATTTACAATCATTACATTTTTTAACCTGCTGTCCATCCCTATGATATTCCGATGACCATCTGCACAGGGCCTGTAAGATCGGAACAACAGTCTTTCCTTTATCTGAAAGTGTATAATCCACCCTCATAGGCAGTTCATCATATACTTCTTTCTCAATAATCTGATGATCTGCCATCTTTTTCAGTACAGAGGACAGGACCGTGTCGGATATCTCCGGCAGAAAATGTTTAAACTGTCCGTATCTCATCCTATGATTGTGTGCCAAAAGACACAGTACTCTGATATCCCATTTCCCCTTTAAAAAAGAAAGGGCATATTCGAAGGGACATAGATCCGTCTCCGGATTCTTTCTTTGATACATGATCGTCTCCGCTCATTACTGAATAATTGTCAACAAAATCTAAATCATTGCATCTCCATTATACCATGCTCCTCACTGACCCCTACTAAACAATTAATTAGTATTTATGGGAATATTCCCGCATGCTATACTAATTTCAAATAAGATTGGGGAGGGATCAGAGTATGAGTGATCACACCGAGTTCGTAAACCCGGTAGCCTGGAGAAAATGTGAGAATCTTGACATGTATGCTGTAGCGACCAATGTTCCTGTTACGCTGGATGGCAAGACAGTGATTGCAGACCGCCTGGTTAAGACGGCCTGCCCTCATAACTGTTACGACACTTGCGGGCTCCTTGTCTATGTGAAGGATGAAAAAGTCATAAAGATCGAGGGGGATCCTGACCATCCTATCACCCAGGGAACCTTATGTTTAAAAGCCATGGCAAATGTGCAGAAGATCAACAGTCCAGACCGGGTAAAATATCCCCTGCTTCGTACAGGAGAACGTGGTGAAGGAAAATTCAGGCGGATTTCCTGGGAGGAGGCCATGGATTACATGGTGGATAAAATCCGCACAATTCAGAAGAAATATGGCAGCGAGGCCATCATGGAGTATGGATACTCCGGCAATCGGGAGTATATGGCCAAGACGGTAAGTGCCAGATTATGGAACCTGATAGGAGCCACCAAACTGGTAGGGTCCTTCTGTGTGCTGTCCGGAATCTCCGGATCCCAGTGCAGCGTGGGCAGCCAGAATACCATGGTGCCGGATATCTGGGCGGATAATGCGGAGGTCATCATGATGGTGGGACTGAATCCTACAGCTACCCATCCGCATGTTTTCCCTTATCTTTATCGTGCCATGAACCGGGGAGCTAAATTAATCGTGGTGGATCCCTGTGCCACAGGTGTGGCTGCTAAAGCCCACATCCACTTAAGGCCCCGCCCGGGTACCGATGGAGCCATGGCCCTGGGGATGATTCACTGGATCATAAAGAATAATCTTCAGGATAAGGATTACATAGAAAAGCATACGATTGGCTTTGAAGAACTGAAAAAGCTGGTGGAGCCCTGGACCCCTGAGTACACAGAGGAGATCACTACCATACCCAAGGAACAGATTATCAAGGCAGCAGAATTGTATGCCAGACATAAATCTCACATGTCCTGCGGCTGTGGTCAGCAGAGGTACAGTAATGGACATCAGGTTCAGAGGGCCCTGGCCAGCCTGGCTGCAGTATGCGGTCATATTGGAAAAGAATACGGAACCTATGAATTTATGAATAATCTTGGATTTCCCGGCTTTGAAGGCTTCATGCAGTCAGCCAACGTAGCTGTTCCAAAAGGAGCTGAGATCAAGAAGACACGGATGGTCAATATCTCTGCGGTAGCTACGGCAATCCTGAACGCCGATCCGCCCATTAAGGGAATCATTTCCTGGAGAGGTGGCTTGATCTCACAGCAGCCCTATGTGGATCATACCTTAGAAGCTGTGAAACAGCTTGATATGTTAGTTGTAATCGAGCAGTTTATGACCGATGATACGGACTGGGCAGATCTGGTTCTGCCAGGATGTCATTTCCTGGAGCAGTATGGCCTTCACACCTCCTATTGGCACCACTACAACCAGATCCTGGTACCGGTATGTCAGCCTGCCAACGAGGCAGTCCCGGACCTGGAGATCTTTGAAGAGTTGGGCAGACGACTGGGATATGAAGAATATTTCCCCAGAACCCGTACAGGCATCGACTATATCCGAATGCTGGTGGGGATGAACACGGACGTGGATGCCGCAGTCTCCCCGAGAGGCCCCGCTTTGGTAGATGAAAAATGGTCACCATCCATTCCTTATAAAGACGGAAAGTTCAACACTCCATCCGGTAAGTTTGAATTCTACTCCTCGGTGATGGAAGAACGAGGAAAGCTCTTCCCCGGGGATTACTACCCGCTGCCACACTTTGTGGAACCGGAGGAAAGTATCCGCGCAACACCGGGCCTTGCCAGAAAATATCCTCTGTGCATCGTGTCCCAGCATCCTTCCTACCGCTGCCATTCCCAGTTTTACTATCTGCCCTGGATTCAGGAGATTGAGGGGCCGGCCAAGATTCACATCAACGAGGTGGATGCCAAAGCCAGAGGTATCAAGGATGGTGACAAGGTACGGATTTATAATGACCGGGGAGAGCTTAAGGACATCCTCGCCTCAGTCAGTATCATCACAAAACCTGGCGTAGTAGAACTCAACAGTGGAATGTGGGTCGAGCTGGGCGGCAGCGTCAATGTTCTGACCTCCCTTAGTCAGGGCGGTCCTCGGGATACCCTGAAGGAAAAAGGCATCATGTGGGAATATAACGCCCTTTATGACGGCAACACCACAGGCTACTTTAATACTCTGGTACAGGTGGAGAAGATGCCTGAAGAAGAGGAGGTGGCGGGGAAATGAAAAGAGTCCTGAAAATCAACACGGAGCGCTGTATGGGATGCTGCGCCTGTGAGATCGCCTGCAAGATGGAATACCAGCTGCCGAAGGGTCTGCGCTTTATTGTAATGCGTGAGACAGAGGACATTACTCCGATGCATGAGAAGCTCCGCTTCCATTTTGATATCTGCAGGCATTGTGACCAGTCTGCATGTATGGAATCCTGCCCACAGAAAGCAATCTATAAGAGAGAAGACGGTATCGTCCTGGTGAAAGAATCTTCCTGCGTCGGCTGCAGGTTATGTCAGGCTGTCTGTCCCTGGCATATCCCTCAGTTCGGTGAAGATAATATCATGAGAAAATGCAGTATGTGCGCGACGAGGCTGGACCAAGGCCTTATGCCTTCCTGTCTGCTGGCCTGTCCCGCCGGTGCCATAGAAATCATAAACAAATGACCAGATAAAAATAAAACCCCGGAAACCTTATGCAGGTTCCCGGGGTTTTTGTGACTGGAGCATATGGGACTCGAACCCACGGCCTTTTGACTGCCAGTCAAACGCGCTCCCAACTGCGCCAATGCCCCTCGTCTCTATCAATGATTCTACTACAAAACCCAGATACTGGCAAGAATCTTTTTAACAAATTTGTCGGGAAGCCCCCGGAGGTTTCCTATCCTATAGAAAACCTCGGTATCGATTGATGCAGGCATAGATTTCCTGGGGACGTACCTGAGCCAGATTTCCGGGAGAACTGCTTTTTCTTGATGGGTCCACAGGACCATTTTCCTCCAGAGTCTGGCAGACGGTACGGAGAATCTGACCGATCTGTACTCCTGGATTCCTTTCCAATTGTTCTGCCACATATTTCAGCACATAGCTCAGTGTGGTAGTTTGTTCCGGATCGACGATCTGTTCCACATATTTCAGATCCACCGTCTCCCTTCCCAAAGAGAAACTGTCTTTTCCAAATTGTTTTACTTTTATCTGGTCATGTTTTCTTTCCAGTCTTCCCACACGCAGTATCCTGCTTTGCTGGGACCAGGAAGAAGGCACATGGGCATCAGCCACAGGATGCATCCCCCCACTACACTCACAGATTTGTCTTACTTTCTCTGTGATATCCAGGGCAAGGTAGGTATCCATCTGCAGGATATGATCAGCGATGGAGAAATAGGCTCCGGAGCTTCCGGCCACCAAAATGGTCGACACACCTTTCTTCTCATATAGAGTCCTTGCCTGTTCGATAAATGGTGTGATAGGCTCCTTATCCCTGGCAATCACTGACTGCATCAGGTTGTCCCTCACCATAAAATTTGTGGCAGAGGTATCTTCATCGATCAGCAATGTCTTCGCACCGGAGTCCAGGGCCTCCACCACATTGGCGGCCTGGGAAGTGGATCCGCTGGCATCCTCCGTGGAGAAGTCCACCGTATCCTTCCCGTTTGGCAGGTGATTAATAAAGGGGGAGATATTCACATGGGAGACGGCTCTTCCGTCCTCCGCGCGAATCTTCATGGCTGTGGAATCGGTGATGACAAACTCTCTTCCATCCCCCTGGATATGATTGTAGACTCCCCGTTCCAGGGCCTTCAGCAAGGTTGACTTTCCATGGTAGCCTCCTCCTACGATGAGAGTGATTCCTCTGGGGATTCCCATCCCTGCCAGCTTCCCCTTGTGAGGCAAAGTCAGTACCACTTCCATGGATGGGGGACTTTGGAAAGGCACTGCCCCCTTCATGGGCTTATCGGAAACGCCGCTCTCCCTGGGAAGGATGGAACCGTTGGCAATAAATGCCACCAGGTTCCTGCGGATCAATTCCTCCCGGATGGTATGCTGGTCCTCTGCCAGGTTCACAACCTCTTCCAGCTTTTTGGCATCCAGATTTCGGTAGTACAAGGCTTTCCGGACACAGTCCGGCAGGTATTGATACAGGATTTTTTCCAGTTCCTGGCTGTTGATGGTTCTTCCGTTGGCCGGGAAACCCACCTCGAATTTCACCAATATCCTCGCTTCATCCAGCCGGAGGGCTGTGCGGGAAAGCACCTGCTGGCCACAGTGGCTGATACTCATGAGCCCGCTCTTCCCGGACCCCTTAGCCTGGAACATATGGCGGGATAACTCCCTCCCAAAAGCCCGGATCAGATAATCCTGCAAAGCGATCTTTTTATAGGGTTTGTCAAATAGTTTTATGGGAAAGCCTGCCTTATCCTGGGAGACTTCCACACTCAGTTTGGAAGGTGCTGCGAAAGGATCTCCCTGAACATGCTCAATGTGCAGAATATAGCCTGGAAACCGATAGCTGCCTTTAAGATCCTTATATGCAGGGTAACTCTTTCTATGGATTTTTCTCAATTTATCTTGTAACTGAATCTCTGTGTTCATTCTACTCCTACCTTTATGTATCCCCCGGCAGTTTTTCTTCCGGAAAAATAGGATGCCTCGGGTTCTTCTTTACAGGAAAACATCTGATGGATCACCATATCCATAGGCACTGCACCTACACGGTCAAAACCCACCGAATCGCTTAGGATCACATCCCCATCTGTCATAATCCCCAGAAGCATCATCATATGGTATCCCCCGTTCGCGGCTTCATAGATAACGGGGTAGCCCTTCTTCAGATGCTTCGTCAGATCATCCTCCACGGTCTTTTTATCATAAGAGGAAATGTATACATGGGGAATCTCCTTGGTATCCAGCACCCGGCTGATCCCTTTCAGGGTCAGAGGCATCTGTTTGGACAAGGATTTGGCATAATTCCTCTCCCATGCCTTCCTATTTGCCTCAGGTTCAAGCTTGGAGATCACCTGTTCCGGATCCCATTCCTCCTCCGGGTACCAGGCCCCGATGGTGGTAGCCGTACAGCATGCAGCACATCCATGCATCCATACATATTCACTGTAATCCCCGTATTGGTAAGCCCCCTGGTCATAATTCCTGTAGACACGGCTTCCGGAATCTGGCGTCCGGACAGACAGATCCCAGTAATCTCCTCCTCCAAACTGATCATATACATTGATACAGATGGTCTCCTCCGTGGAAAGATTCTTGCAGGTGATCACTGCATTTCCTTCCTTCAGGGCCATAACCCTGCCCTCTGGGTCCACTGACACCGTATCGGGGTCACTGCTGGTCCATCTTAGAGAAGCTGCAGAGATCTCGGCACCACTTTCTGATGCTTGGTATGGAATCTCCCAGCTATCTCCGGAAAACATACAGACAACATCCTCTTCAATGGAAAATGATGTCTCAGACTCTGGCTCCGATTCCGGCTGTTTAACTTCTGTGGTATCTTCTTCCTGAGAGTGATAAGTTTCTTCCGTAGATTCTGCCACATTTTTTTCTTCTGTGCTGCCGTAGTCTTCCCCCCTGGACCTGCATCCGGATAAGGATAAGATAAGGCAGAAGCTCCAACATAGATAAATTGATATTCGATTAAATGCTTTTCTCATCGTCTTACTCTTTTTTCTGAAAATGCTGGTAATCCTTCACACTGTTCCAACTGCCGCCCCAGGTGAATCCCCTCTCGTCAAAGAGCTGATAACAGAGATCATTCCTGTCGATCTTATATGGGTTTTCAGCTGACCGGTCCACGTAGTCTCCTGCATTAAGCGGCACAAATCCATCGGAAGTGATGTAGGGATTATACAAAGGGTTGATATCGATTGCCCTACCATAAGCATGCTGGGACAGATGTCCGGTCCCTGCCACCGGGCGGAAATTAAAGCATGAGCTGTTATTGTCCTCCATGGACAGTTCGTCATCCCCTCCATATTCATCTACCAGCAAGATCTTCTCGATGGGGTAATCCTCCTCATAAAGCTGGCGGAAA
>JBGVCE010000290.1:0-2557 GCA_045226235.1 Anaerobutyricum sp. | reverse complement strand
GCTTAGTCGGGTCCACCCCCATCTCATGGAGGCCTTCCACGATCCTTTTTCGGCTGATTCCCACATCCACCAGAAACTGCGTCTCCTCGTTTCCTACATAAAGGCAGTTCCCGCTGCTTCCGCTGGCTATACTTGCTAATTTCATAGATTTTCGATTCCTTATACAGTAAAAGGCTGAGACACTCATATTATTGAGTTCTCAGCCTTCATAAATTAGTGCCGGCCGCGGGACTTGAACCCGCACGTGGTCACCCACAACAGATTTTGAGTCTGCCTCGTCTGCCATTCCGACAGGCCGGCATATCAACTCGTCTATATTAGCATAGATGAGTGATAATGTCAACAAGGTTCCTGGTTTAGAAATATTTTTTGCTTCCCCACAGGTTGGCTTTTTTCAAATCCAGATACTGATGATATGCGTCTTCCAGTATCTGTTTCTCATTTGGAAATCTGAGCAGATGATAGGCTTCATGAAACTTGTAATAGCCGGAGTCCACAAAGTATTCCTCACGCTGTGGTTTGGAATAGTAACTGTCTGACATCATGAGATACCAATGTACATCCTTTTCCACCACATCATGGGATGTGTTAAAAGTATAGGAACTTTTGCCGATATACTTTATGATACTTGCTCTTGCCCCGGTTTCTTCCCGCACCTCTCTGATGGCGGTATCCTTGTACTCTTCGCCCTCTTCTACGGTTCCCTTTGGAAGAACCCATCCCTCATACCTGTTCTTGTAATTCTTAAACAGAAGAAGGATCTTCCCTCTGAAAATAACCACACCACCACAACTTGTTGCCTTGATCATAGTATATTCCTCCTATGCGAACAATTCTGGGTGTGCTCTACACTTGAAACCATTATAGCAAACATCATATAGAATAGCAAGTAACAAAGGAATCCCGGGATTATTCCTTATTCTCATAGTAAGCGTCAAAGATATCTTTGGCAATGGGAACCGCATAATCACTGCCGGTCCCGGTATTTTCCGCAATAACGCAGACCACCAGATCGGGCTTGTCCACATTGGAATATCCCACGAACCAGGAGTGGGGTTTCTCTTTCTCATTTTCCGCCGTGCCGGTTTTTCCCGCCGCGGTGTAGTCCTCATCCTGCAGGTAGGCAGCTGTCCCTTCGGTCACTGCCTTCTCCAGCATGGTTTTCAGAACAGGGAGTGCCTCTTTTTGTTCCATTTCCATCTGAACTTTCGGCTCATGCTCTCTCACCGTCACTCCATCCGCAGCAGTAATCTTATCCACCAGCATGGGACGCATCATGATCCCGTTATTTGCGATAGCGCACATGATCAGAGCGTTATGTAGAGGTGTCATAAGTGTCTCCCCCTGGCCGATAACGGTCTGAGGCAGGTCGCTGTCCTCCGATTTCTCAGTGAAACGAAATCTGCTCTTATTCAGAGGCAGATCAAATAAGATATTCTGATCAAATAACAATTCATGGTTTAGCCGGATATAGTTATCTACATTAAGCTTACATCCCAGGGTTACAAAGGCAGTATTACAGGAGTGGGCAAAGGCCTGCTCCAGATCCTCTTTCCCATGTTCTGTCTCTTTATAGCAATGGATCTTAACACTGTTAACCACCGTCTCCCCTTTGCAGTTGTAGGTAAAATCATGGTAACTGTGCAAATGCTCCGTCACATATTCCAGCGCAGTAATGACCTTATAGGTAGAACCCGGTGGATAGAGTCCCTGGCTGGCACGGTTTAAAAGGACAGAACTGCTGGCATCTCCGACGATCTCCGACCAGATATCATCCAGGGTATTAGGGTTATAATCCGGTTTGGACACCATGGCACGTATCTTCCCTGTGGAAGGTTCTATGGCAACGATTGCCCCATGATAATCACCCAGAGCATTATATGCCGCCTCCTGCAGACGGCTGTCCAGGGTAGTAATGATGTTGTCACCAGGATTCTTGATTCCATTGATCCCATTCATCAGCTGGGTCCTCAGATCGGTATGGGAGGTCAGCAGATCATAATTATAAGCAGATTCCAGGCCGGATTGTCCGTGGCTACTGTATCCTACCACATGGGCATATTCCCTGTCATGGGGATAGATCCTCTTCTCTTTTCCTTCCTCATCGATCCGTGACTCCGCCAGGGTCTCCCCGTCCCTGCTGATGATCTTCCCACGCAGGATGTGTTGGGTCAGGTTTTCCGTCCTCCGGTTATAGGGATTTGCTATGACCTTATCGGAATCCAGGATCATAAACCGGATCAGGTATCCCATCAGACCGAAGAACAACAGGACGAAAAAGAAACAGGTCAGGAACATATATCGGTTGGAATGAATTGTTTTCCCCTCTTTAGGAAGGAACAGAGCTATCATTTTCTTCAACATCTCCCTCTTCCTCCTCTTCTGTTTTCAGATATGCAATCATAAAGATTCCCTGCATGATAGCAAAGATGATCAAGGTACTGCAGACAGAGCTGCCTCCGTAACTGATCAGGGGTAAAGTTACACCGGTGGATGGGATAAACTTAGTAACTCCTCCCACGGATAAGAACACCTGCATGATGAAACAGATGGAAAA
>JBGVCE010000289.1:0-2053 GCA_045226235.1 Anaerobutyricum sp. | reverse complement strand
ATTGTTTTCAGCTCGTTAAACTTATCGATAAATGAATTCATTTGATCAAGAAGAGCAGGTTTATTTGCCACAAATAGCTCACTCCACATCAAGTCGTTAATTCTGGCGATGCGGGTAAGATCACGGAAAGAGTCCCCGGTGAACTTTTCCATGTCTTTTTTATCGTTACAGGTCATTAGTGTGATGGCGATACAGTGGGTTAACTGTGAAAGGAAGCCAATCATCTCGTCGTGCTCTTCAGGGGAGAGTGTGGCCACATTTGAAAAACCCAGCAATCTGCCTAGTTCCGTACAGGTCTCAATGGCTTCGCTCGTATTTTTTTCAGTCGGGACAACGATATAGTTTGCCCCTGCAAATATTCTATCTGTACTGTTTTCAACACCGGAAAGCTCCCGGCCGGCCATGGGGTGTGCAGCGATAAACTCAACATCAGGCCGAAGCATCCCCTGGATCTTGTAAACAACACTTCCTTTTACACCGGTTACATCCGTAATGAGAGTGCCGCTTTTGAAAAGGTTCTGATTAGTTTCAATCCATTCCACAAAATCATGCGGATATAGGGCAAAAATGACAAGGTCAGCTTGGCCGATGATTTTTTCATCCGGTTTTGTAGAACCCTCATCAATGATGTTTTCTTTTAGTGCATAGTCGATGGAACTTTGATCCCGGGTGATTGCGCTGATATGAAATCCAAAACGTTTTAATGCTTTGGCATAACTTCCACCCATAAGTCCCAAACCCACGATTAATATTTTTTTGCTTACATCAACTATCATTTTATCTCCACCTTTGCTCCCAGCTTCCGAATATCATCAAAAAAACCGGGATAACTCTTTCTAACTGCTTCTGCACCTTCAATAACCCCACCGATCTTAGATAAGACCACCGACATAGCCATTACAATTCGATGATCATTATGACCGTTGAGGGGGATACCTCCGTACTGAAGGTTTTGTTTCGGTACAGTAATTGTATTGTTGCCAAAGATAAGTCCGCCGCCCAATTTGCTGAGTTCTTCATGAATAGCTATACCGCGATCGCTTTCCTTGATTTTCAGACGATCAGTACCGGTAAAGACAGCTCCGTTTTTCATAGAGGCTAAGGCAAACAGGATCGGGCCCAGATCAGGACAGTCAGAGATATCAAGAGTAGGCATTCCTTCTGATATCTCCATAAAGTATTTTTTGTATATCCGGTCGCCCTGTAAGCTTTCAGGATTTAGATTATCAATATGGATATCCGAACCCATATGGTTAAATGCTTCAAGGAAGGCTGCATTTGAATAATCACCCTCAATTTTCCCTGAGTAGGAATGCATCTTAGACTGCCTGACTTCAATTGTATATTCATCTGTAAAATCCACTTTTGCGCCGAATGATTTCAGGACTGATATTGTCAGATCGATGTATGATCTGCTTTCAAAGGGCGGAATGATGTGGATGGAAGAGTCTTTGTTTAAATGAATCAATGCAAAGATCATCCCGGTAATAAACTGACTGCTGATATCTCCTCTAAGTGAATAAGTACCACTGGTGAGCATACCGCAAACAGTTATGGAGTCAGTACCTTTATGAAAAGAGAATCCTTTTTCAGGGCAGAGGGATTCATAAATACCCAGAGGCCTTTCCAAAAGCCGTTGGCTGCCTTTCAGAGTAACAGGTTTGCCTAAACACAAAACGAGCGGAATGAAAAAGCGAAGAGTGCTGCCACTTTCCCGACATACTAAAGTATCAGGGTCCACCTGCATGAAATGACAGGGATTAATCGTCACTTTATCCTCGTCAATTGTAATCTTTGCCCCAAGGGCTTTCAGACAGTCGATACTTGCTAAAATGTCCTCACTGTAATCGACACCGGAGAGGGTGCAGATTTCCCTGGATAATGCTGCTCCAATCAAGTATCTGTGCGTCATACTTTTGGAAGGAGGTGCTTCGATTGTTCCTGCCAGCCTGCAGGGCGTAAACGTTGCTATCATATTATTTACCCTCAATCAGGAAATCAATGGCTTCCAGATAACCGTCCGTTCCGTGTCCGGTAATGGTTTTCACACAGG
>JBGVCE010000288.1:0-5319 GCA_045226235.1 Anaerobutyricum sp. | reverse complement strand
CCCACTGTGCTACTTTTTCGGCCACGATCTCATAGAGAGGTTTGCCGTCCACCAGCTGATCCTGGAATTCACCGCTGGAGGGGTTGGAGGTCTTAACAAGAATGAACATTCCCTTTTTCTCTTCTTTACATACTTTGATAAAGGGCTTAACTCCGTCGGAACCAAGATAAGGATTTACCGTGACAAAATCCTCTGTAAAAGGAGAAAACGCATGTTTTCCCAAAACCACTTTACCCACATGTCCGATGGCATAGGCCTCGGAAGTGGATCCGATATCTCCCCGCTTGATATCTCCTATGATAACCATCCCTTTTTGCTTAGCATAGCTGCAGGTACGTTTGAAAGCTCTCAGGCCTTCCACACCAAATTGCTCATACATGGCAATCTGGGGTTTAACAGCCGGAACCAGATCATAAATACAATCTATGATACCCTTGTTGTACTGCCAGATAGCTTCCGCTGCCCCTTCCAGGTTTTTTCCGTAGGCAGCAAAAGAATCCTCCAGGATATGCTCCGGGATATAGCTGAGCATGGGATCAAGCCCCACAACAATAGGTGCATCCTTTTCTTTGATTTTCTTTACCAATTCATTAATCATGGAAACCTCCACATTTCTTAGCATTATCTTGTTTATAAATAATCATGTTCATATCCTAACATAGAATAAGGACAGGGTCAAAAAGCAAATACAATCCTGCCATCGCAGATTGTATAGTAAATCCTGCCGTACAACTCCATTCCCCGGAAGGGAGAGTTGGTGGATTTTGAAGCAAATGTATCCACGATATAGCTCTCGTCAGGATCAAAGATCACAAGATCAGCAGGTTTGCCGACTGAGAGATCACCGGAGGGAAAGCCGTACAGTTCTGAAGGATTGACGGTCATTTTCTGAAGCAGTTCCATGAGGGTGATTACCTTTTTCCTCACAAGGTTGGTAATCCCCAGGGCAAGGGAAGTTTCCAGGCCGATGATACCGCTGGGTGCTTTGGTAAATTCCCTGTTTTTTTCCTCTTCGGAATGGGGGGCGTGATCCGTGGCAATCAGGTCGATGGTACCGTCCTTCAGGCCTTCCAGAATCATTTCCTGGTCCCAAGGGGTACGTACAGGGGGGTTCATCTTACACAAAGTACCCTTATCCAGGACCATTTCCTCCGTCAGGGAGAAATGGTGGGGTGTCACTTCCGCATACACCTTTGCACCTAATTTTTTGGCATACCGGACCAGGTCTACGGAACGGCCGGAGGAGATGTGCTGGATGTCTACTTTAGCTCCGGTCTCCAGGGCCAGCATGACATCTCTCGCTACCATGACATCCTCCGAGATTGCCGGAGCGCCACCGATTCCCATCTGATCCGACACGGCACCTTTGTTAACTCCGTTTACCTCGTTGAGAGAGGGATCCTCCTCGTGGAGGCTGATGGGCATATCCAGCCTGGCAGCTGCTTCCATGGCTCTTTTTATAAAGCCGGTATCTGTAAGGGGAATCCCGTCATCACTGAAACCACAGGCTCCGTGGGATACCATAGTCTCAAAATCCACCAGTTCTTTCCCATGAAATCCTTTGGATACTGCGGAAACCTGCTCTACATGAATCGGAAGATCCGCCTGCCTTCTCTTTAGATCATCCAGGGTCTCCAGACTGTCCACAAGGGGGTTTGTGTTAGCCATGCACACCACAGTGGTAAATCCTCCTGCTGCGGCTGCCCTGCTGCCGCTTTCCAGATCCTCCTTATAGGTGAACCCGGGATCGCGGAAATGAACATGCACATCCACCAATCCGGGGGCAACCACTTTGCCGGATGCATCGATTACCTGATCCGGCGTCTGACCGGTGGGATTCGTCCCCAGGGCAAGAATCCTGCCATCCTGAATCCATATATCCGTCACCTGATCCATCTGGTTCTTTGGGTTCATGACACGGCCATTTCTGATGCAGATCATATCACTGTCCTCCTGTATCCTTAGCGGTCAGTTGTCCTAACTGATCCTCCATGGTGGAGGGTCCGCTTAATTCTCCCGGCTTCTCCCGGGCAAAGGCTTCATTTAATTCCATAGTCCCTTCCAGGACAAACCTGCCGTCCACGATGATAGGAACCTGGTAATGATCAGGCATAACCGCAGAGATCATGCCAATCTCGCCATAGGGAATGGTGATGTCCGTATGGCAGTTAAAGTATGCTTTCATCGGGGATTCCTGCCGCAGAAGAGAGTAATCATTCTCTTTGGCAATCATCTCCCTCCCATCCGGATTATAGACTCTGACCGACTCAGTGTGGGAGTAGCAGGTATCCCCAAATGCCATGTGGGGTCCCGTCTTCTCCGCGATAAGAATCGGAAGCTTATCCATGATATGATATTTGTTGGCCATCACAAATGCTGTGGTATTGGTTCCGATGGCGAATTCACCCATGGGAAGTGTGGCATGATTGAATAAGATGTTCTCTTCAATCAGAGCTTTCCCTTCTTCCGGATCGGGGAAATTCCCGCAGCTGTAATCTGTGATGATTCCATCCTCCACCCAGATCTTCAGGTCTTTATAACAGAATCCTTCTAGGTATACCTCAGAGACATGAAGCAAACCATTGGTTCCTTTTAGCTGGGGTGAGGTGAATACCTCCCCCACAGGGATGTTGACATCCGCCAGACAATTCTCAAAACCGGTCTGTCTGCTGATATCCTCAACGGGCTGCAGAGCCACCGTGATGTTGGTCATATTCTGGTCACGGCCCAGTATGTGGACCTCTTTTGCCTTATCAAGTACATCGATGATGCTTTGCTGTATCCGTTCATATTCATCGTTATCCAGATTATTAACTATCTCAATCTCATGAAAGATCTCCGAAAACCTTTCTCCTATGGCGGGAGTCGGGTAGGCGATGACAGTGAAGCTCCTCTCCTCCTGATTGATGTACTGGTTGGTCAGTTCACTGGATAAGGAGGCATATTCCACGTCAAGATTCTGCTGCCGCTCGCTGAGGTGACAGGCAGCTTCCTTCCGCACCGGACTAAAAGGTTCGCTTCCAAAGACTTCCATAATGGCCGGACCCGCATATCCGGCAGCCTGCTCCCGGAATGCCTCAAAGCCTTTTCTCATGCAATCGATCTTGCGGTCCACCATCCGTTTATCCAGGTAGAGGGCATTGTCAAAACGATGATCATACTCATACTGCTCATTTGGGCTTTTGGACTGATAACCGACTTTGATATTCTGACTTTTGTTCAGAGTGCTTGCCGCACTCCGGAATACGACGGGCTGAAGTCCCATCGCTTCGAATTGAAAAATCACCTTACGGATGATTCTTTCAAAACCCAGATTATACCGTACATTCACTATGCTCTTGCGCGAAAGATCCACACCTTTCCATATAAATCCTCTCCGGAATCCTTCCGTGAAAGTACGGGCGATGTCATTAATCTCTTCCTCAGGCAATGTATTCAGGTATTCTGCTGTCTTTATCTCATCTTCGGATATATACTCCCCATAACGGTACAGAAAGCGAAGATCAGACAGATCAGATTTCATAATGATATCCGTGGCAAAACGAAGATCAGGATCCAGCCGCTGACGCACCCGGCCTGCGCAGAATTCCTCCGCATAATCATATAAGAACCAGTAGATGGTCTCCCGCAATTGTTTATAAGTAACCTTCTCACCGGTAAACATTCCGTAGATCTCCAGGAACAGTTCCAGCAGAATGGTTATCTTATGCCTGTCCTGCTCAAAGGCGTAAACCCTTAGGGATCTTAGTTCCGTGTACAGAAAACATAGCAGCTTGCCGTAGTCATCCCCCAGAGTTTTCACCGCGAAATCCGGATTGGCAAAAGATATATCATAATGATCCGGGAGGATATCCCGATAATATGACAGATTTTCTTCCTGGCATTCCTCCAGGGACATCCTGGTGAAAGCGCCGTCAGATACTTTCTCATAAAGATCCAGACAGCCTGAGAGAAAACCGGCTGTCCTCTGAAAATACAGCTGCAGGGCTTCTCCCATATCCGAAATCTCCCCGCCTGCAATCTCTTTTAGTCTGTTAGCTGCCAGCTCGTATCTCTCCAGGATTTCCTCAATCCTGTCATCAACATGTTTCTTGTTATCCATATAACACTCAATATCCTTTCATCACAACATAATAAAAGTAATTCCCAGAAAAATAACGATAATATTTATACAGATTCCGGGAATCTTAAAATTCTGGGAAGTTCTTGCCTCATCGTAACTGGCAACCCCCCACAGCACACCGAAAAATGCCAGCACCACAAAGATACAGCCCAAGGCACCACCCGCTATTCCCAGCTTTCCGCCGGTCTTAAAGGCCACCAGGGTCAGGATGACTAATCCCAGCAGACAGATTACTCCCAGCCAGAAAGTAAACAGGGCATTTCTCGATACTTTTTTATTAGAAAAGGACAGCATATTCCCCGAAAGGATATCTCCTCTTTCTCTTCTTCTTCGTCTTCTTCTCATGAACGTTTCTTCCTCCTGCGCTTTCGAAACATAAAATGAAGGATGCAATACAGAATCCAGCCTAAAAATCCGCCGGTTGTATTCATGATCAGATCATCCACATCAAATACCCCCACCCTGGTATAGAGCTGCATAAGCTCGATACACAAACTGAAAGAGAAGGAGTAGAGGATGATCTGATACCATCGGATAGCCTTTGGATACCAGATCGGCAGCAGAAATCCCAAAGGTGCGAAAACCAGAAAATTACCGCAGATATTAATGATAAACGAATGGGTTGAAACATACTGACGGTATGTCACAAAACGGCGGATCTCGTTAAAGGGCACCAGGTTATACTGATAGCTCCCGTTATCCACTCTTCCGAACCGGTCGGAAAACAGGGTGAAATAAATGATGATCACACCATATAAAACAATGGTAATAAAGCTGATTCCACTGATCATTTTTCTTCTTTTCTTAGCTTTCACGTTATCTTCCAATCTTTCCCATGAAATAAATCAAGGCAGGAACTGTAACAGCCCCTGCTTTCTTAATCATATCATAATCTTATTCTTGGTCTTAAGGGTTCTGGCTCCATTGATAATTGCCAGGATTCCAACAGCAACCCCTGTGATGATCATAATGATCCCGATGGTAATATCAGAAGCGCCAACCTGACCTAATACTTTAAATACCTTTTCATTCATAGGGATGTCCTCCTGTCCTGATTCTCTATTCTTTCAGTCCGCCAACGCCATACTGTTGGTAATAGGCATCTATGGCGGCTTTCAATGTATCATCGATTACGATTCTTCCCTGACAAGGTTTATTATAGAGGTGTTCTACTACCTCTGCCATGGTTACAATCG
>JBGVCE010000287.1:0-3968 GCA_045226235.1 Anaerobutyricum sp. | reverse complement strand
CGACCCACCAGAGGCGGTAAAAACAGTTACGATGTGATAATGCCTAAATTTATCCGTTTTGCCGAGTCCAGGAACCAGCGCAGATATTATGTCCGGGGAACCTTTACCAGGGAGAATCTGGACTTCTCTGAGGATGTGATTCACCTGGCGGACCTGGGTTTTGAACAGATCTCCATGGAGCCTGTTGTGGGGCTTCCGGAAGAACCTTATTCTATCCGGGAAGAAGACCTGCCTCAGATCCTGGAGGAGTATGACAAACTGGCCCGGGAACTGATCCAGCGGAACAGGGAAGGAAGACCTTTCCAGTTCTTCCATTTTATGATCGATCTCACCGGCGGCCCCTGTGTGGCTAAGCGCCTCTCGGGATGCGGCAGCGGTACAGAGTACCTTGCGGTTACGCCCTGGGGTGATCTCTACCCATGTCATCAGTTCGTGGGGGAGGATGAGTTTAAGGTAGGAGATGTCTTTAAGGGAATCAACCGTCCTGACATCTGTGAGAAATTCCGTAATTGTAACGTATATACTAAGGAAAAATGCAAAGAATGCTTTGCCAGATACTACTGCAGTGGCGGCTGTGCCGCCAACGCATGGAAATTCCATGGAAATATTAATGAAACCTATGATTTGAGCTGCCAGATGGAACGCAAACGTGTAGAGTGTGCCATCATGATCAAAGCAGCATTGGCAGAGGAAAGGGAGAATATGAACAATGGCGAAGAAACGCAACAGTAAGGCCAATCCAAGACAAAAGGCCGTCATGACGATTCTTGCTGTGATCATCGTTGCCGTATTCTGTGCTTATACAGTAGCAAACGGTCTCGGAAAACAGCATAAAGGATCTGCAAAAAATATTGAGCTGGGTCTTGACCTGGCCGGCGGTGTTAGTATCACCTATCAGATTGACGATGAAAATCCGACGGATACTGATGTAGATGACACCATCTACAAACTGCAGAAGCGTGTGGAAAACTATAGTACGGAATCCGAAGTATACAAAGAGGGTTCCCGTAATATCACGGTTGAGATCCCGGGTGTTACAGATGCCAACACCATTCTGGAAGAACTGGGTAAACCGGGTGACCTGGAATTTAAGCTGGAGGACGGATCTGTGGTCCTTACCGGTGCGAATATCAAGAGCGCGGAAGCAGGAACCCAGGAAGACAAGGGAATGAAGAACTACGTGGTTAGGTTAACCATGGACGATGAAGGGGCAAAGGCATTTGCCACAGCTACTTCCGCCAACATCGGAAAGCCTATCTACATCTATTACGACGGGGAGGTTGTTAGTGCTCCTACGGTTCAGTCTGCCATCACAGATGGTAACTGTGTTATCGAGAACATGGAGAGTTTTGAAACCGCATCTGAGCTGGCTTCCACCATTCGTATCGGTGCGCTTCCCCTGACTCTGACAGAGATCCGTTCCAATGTTGTTAGTGCAAAACTTGGCCAGGATGCCATCGAGACATCCTTAAGAGCCGGTGCCATCGGTCTTGCTCTTGTCAGTGTATTCATGATGATCATCTACCTGTTCCCGGGTTTTGTAGCCAGCCTGGCCTTATGTATTTATATCATTCTTGACCTTCTGGCCATCAATGGATTTGACGCCACTCTGACTTTGCCTGGTATCGCCGGTGTGCTGCTTGCCATAGGTATGGCGGTAGATGCCAACGTTATCATCTTTACCCGTATCCGGGAGGAGATATCCTCAGGCAAGTCTGTCCTGAATGCCATCAACGGCGGTTATGATAAAGCTCTTTCTGCCATCATTGATGGTAATATTACAACCTTGATTGCTGCAGCCGTGCTGTGGGTTAAGGGTTCCGGTACTGTAAAAGGTTTTGCCCAGACATTGGCTATCGGTATCATTCTGTCCATGTTTACCGCTTTGTTTGTGACAAAACACCTGATGTTAAGCTTCTATGAACTGGGTGTGCGAGATGAGAAATTCTACGGACGCGCCAAGGAAGTCAAAGTCAGAAATTATGTTAAAATCAGCAAATTCTGCATGATCGGTTCCCTGATCGTTATTCTTCTGGGATTCGTATTCATGCCTGTTAATAAGAAGGCCATCGGCAATATCCTTAATTATGACCTGGAGTTTTCCGGCGGTACTTCCGTAACCATGACATTTAACAGTGAGGTTACAGATGACCTGGATGAACAGATTGTTCAGACCGTGAAAGATACGGTTGATGTCAAGACAGTTCAGAGCCAGAAGGTTATCAACTCTGACCAGATTGTAATCAAAACAAATGAGCTGACTGTAGAAGAACGTTCCAAGTTAGAAGATGCTTTGAAGGCAGCTTATGACATTGAAGAATATCAGACAGAAGAGATCGCGGCCAGTGTGTCTGCCGAGATGAAGAGCGATGCCATCGTCGCCGTAATCATCGCATCTCTCTGTATGCTGGTATACATCGCCTTCCGCTTCAAGGATGTGAAGTTCGGCGGAAGTGCAGTTCTGGCATTACTGCATGATGTTTTTGTGGTTCTTACCATCTATTCCGTGTTCCGTCTGTCCGTCGGTAATACCTTCATCGCATGTATGCTTACGATCCTGGGTTATTCCATCAATGCCACCATCATTATCTTCGACCGTATTCGTGAGAACATGAAGAACAATCAGATGATGAAGCAGGGCCTTGATGTAGTGGTTAACACCAGTATCAGCCAGACCTTTACCCGTACCATCAATACATCCCTCACATCCTTTATCACAATCTTTGTATTGTATGTCCTGGGTGTGGCATCCATCAAGGAGTTTACCCTTACCCTGATGTGCGGTATCGTCTGCGGTGCTTATTCTTCTGTATGCATTACCGGTCCGGTATGGTATTTCCTGAAGACCAGAGGCAAAAAGAAGTCATCAGCTGCAAAGGCTGAAAGCCCCGTCACAAAGCAGGCTGAGACTGCAGCTGAGGCTGAAAGTCCGGAAAGTAGCGAAAATAAGCCCTCTGCTAATAGCAACAAGAAGAGAAAAAAGAATAAAAAGAGAAGATAATTCCAAGATAAGAAATCCAACCGGTAGATTCTGCCGGTTGGATTTTGTTACTCACCTAGTTAAGAAATCAGGTGATCAAAATGGAACAATGGATTTTGATGACAAAAAGAGCAGATTTTAACGGGATTGCATCCCGCTTTCATATCAGTCCCGTAATGGCCAGATTGCTTAGAAACCGTGACGTTATTTCCGATGAAGAGATCCATTCCTACCTCTATGGTAGTCTCGGGGACCTCCCCTCTTCAAGCCTGCTGAAGGATGTGGAGAAGGCGGCTGATATTATCCTGCAGAAAACCAGGGAGGGGAAAATGATACGTATCATATCTGACTATGATGTGGACGGTATCTCTTCCAACTATATCCTATGGAAAGGCCTTCGGAGATGCGGAGCAAGGGTAGATTACCGTATTCCCGACCGCGTGGAGGATGGATATGGCATAAATGAACATCTGATCAGCCAGGCCAAAGGGGATGGGATCGATACCATTCTCACCTGCGATAACGGAATTGCAGCCCTAGAACAGATAAAGTATGCAAAAGCATCCGGCATGACTGTTGTAGTTACGGATCATCACGATATCCCTTATGAGATGGAGGGAGAGAAGATCATCTATCAGATTCCGGATGCAGATGCGGTAGTGAATCCCAAACAGGAGGATTCTGCCTATCCTAACAGGGAGATCTGCGGAGCGGTGGTCTGTTATAAACTAATGGAAGTCATGTACCGCAAAGCCGGTATCCCCCACCAGGAGATTCAGGAATTCTTACCTCTGGCCGCGCTGGCTACAGTCTGTGATGTCATGCCTCTCAGGGGGGAGAACCGGATCCTGGTAAAAGAAGGCATTAAGAGGATGTATGATACCCATATCCTGGGTTTACGTGCCCTCCTTGAAGTTACGGGTACACTTGGGAAGAAGATAACTTCCCATACCCTGGGATTTATACTGGGCCCCTGCATCAACGCTTC
>JBGVCE010000286.1:0-2413 GCA_045226235.1 Anaerobutyricum sp. | reverse complement strand
CTTGCGAATTCGTAACCATGAAAGGCAAAGCATATATGATGTCCTCCACCTCCGGAGAGGCTATCATTCGATTTAATTTTGATGGCCAGTATCCAAAACTGGAGAAGCTGGAGTGGTCCAGGGATGGGATGGAGCATGATAAATGGTTAAAAGAGAATTTCCCGGCAGAGTATCTGAAAAAGTATAAGGATACTCTAAAACAAAAACAACCCGGCGAAGATGCAATCGAAAGGAAGATCAGAAAAATGGTTAAGGAGTCAATGGACGCTCCTATTGAGTTAGAAGATCTTCTTGAGATTGATCAGGAAAAAGGAACTTACGAAATCATCAGAATCATCGAAGGTTATGATGAAAACGGAGAATATAACTTCGATTTTGACACGATCGAAAAAGGAAGCCTGAAAGATCTGTCCGAGGTTAAACAACTGGTTAAATAACAGCATATGAAAGAGGAGATAGCTATGTGAGGTTATCTCCTTTTTTTGTATTGAGCTGCAGTAAGATGAATTTTATCTGCAATACTTATTTTGTTTTTTTCATCAATATGATATCATAATATTATGTTAGGAGGTGCGTGGTATGAGCTTATTTGGGGATATGAAAGAGTTAGATCCGCGTTTTGACAAACTGAGAAAACTATATGCTACTGTCATGGATCGAAGCATTGACTGGGATACGCGTATATCATCGGCAGATGAATTTTTGTCTTTGCGCCAGTCCCTATCCGAGAAAGATGAAAAGAATTTCAAAAAGGAAGCCATTAATGAAGGTAAAAAGGACAAAACCATTAAGTCCGTTAGTCACCCTGTCTTTGGATTCTTCTTTGAGGATGACAGTTTATTAAAAGATCTGACAGAGAAGGTCAAATGGAAGAAAGGAAGGGTAATCAAAAGAAAAGCCCATGAGGAAGAGTACAATAATATTGCCTTGGTAACTCCTGCTATAAATACGGATAACGTATTGGAGAAACATTCTATGTCAGAGGTGCCGGAGATCAAAATCCAGAAGGTTACCGAATCATTTGACATGGACAAAAAGATGCATACTTTCGTTGTATTTAACCTGGAAACCACAGGCTTTAGGCCAGGTCTGGATAAGATTACGAAGGTAGCTGCTGTCAGGTACGAGAATGGGGTTCCGACTAAAGCATTTATTACCCCCATAAATCCAAGAGTAAGGAGCTCAGCAGAAGATTCAAATGCAGAGGCAGATAAAAAAGAAGCTCCGCAGTTATCGGATATATCTGAAAGCCTGGTGGACTTTATCGGAGATTCACCGATTCTGGGATATAATGCTCCTATGGATCTTCGTTTCATGTACTGTAACGGAATAGATCTGATTTCTGGCAGAAAGATCTATGATGCCAAAAATCTGGCTAAGAAACTGTATAAGGAGATTGATTATTATTCCATCAATAATGTTCTGGATTATCAGGAGATTAATGTGGGCGAAGTCAAGGGAGCAAAAAAAGAATGTTATGCCATCGGAAAAGTATTCATGGAGATGGTACATAAGATTACAGAATAACAAACCA
Source organism: Anaerobutyricum sp. (assembly GCA_045226235.1). GTDB lineage: Bacteria > Bacillota > Clostridia > Lachnospirales > Lachnospiraceae > Anaerobutyricum. The sequence goes on along the minus strand of JBGVCE010000286.1, from coordinate 879 downwards.
GACGGGAAAGGTGCTCTTATAAATACAGAGCGCCTTTTTCTGAGAAGGAAGCATAGATGAAACAATTAAACTGTATCGTAGTATTTGATAAGAAGAAAGAAAAAAGCCTCTTTTGCAAAAGGATGAAAGATCCATATAAAGGACTGTATAATTTTGTCGGAGGAAAGGTGGAACCTGGGGAGAGCAATCTGGAGGCCGCTTACAGGGAACTGTATGAGGAAACCGGCATCAGGGAAGATGATATCGATTTATTCCATCTGATGGATATCTCCTACTATTATCAGGATTTCATCCTGGAGATCTATTGTGGCATGCTGGAAAATGAAGTGGAACTGATCCCGGAGAAGAACCCCCTTTTCTGGCTTGACCTGGAACAGGACTTTTGCAATCCATCGATTTTTGCCGGAGACCGGAACATCGGCCACATCATGGATGTTGCATTGATGCATCCCCTTAAAAGGGGTTCAGACCCCGTTAAGTAAGTATTACAAAAATGAAAAGAAGATTCCAATCAGAGAAGGAAAAACTTAATTTTTTTCATAGGCTTAAAGGTCAACAGAAGACCGACGCATTGGCAGAGATGCTGGCTGATGCTGAGTATGCCGTGTTTCTAGGAGGGGCAGGGGTCTCTACAGAGAGCGGTATCCCTGATTTCCGAAGCAAGAATGGTCTTTACCGCAGACAGAAAGGTAAGTATTCCGGTTACAAGCCGGAGTATCTGCTAAGCCATGAATGTCTGCGAAAGGAGCCTGAGGTATTCTTTGATTATGAAAAATAAGCAAGAAAACCCCTTCCGATGTGATTTCAGAGATTTAAGATCTCTGATCACTTCCCTGTGAGCATCGGTTGGGGATGAATTGCACGGAAAACTACTGTCTT
>JBGVCE010000285.1:0-3671 GCA_045226235.1 Anaerobutyricum sp. | reverse complement strand
CCACACCTGAGGATACCTCAAAGGCAATTCGGGAAGGGATGTTTGCCTTGATCAGACCGGTGATGACATTTACGGAAGGTCTCTGGGTAGCGATCACCAGATGGATACCCGCTGCCCTGGCCAGCTGTGACAGGCGTACGATGGCTTCCTCCACCTCTCCGGAGGCTACCATCATAAGGTCTGCAAGCTCATCGATGATCACCACAATCCTGGGCATTGGTTTTAACCGATCTGCATCCACACCTTCGGTTGCCAGCACCTGCTTCACTTTCTCATTATATCCCTGGATATTACGCACACCGTTCTCGGTGAATTTTTTGTAACGGTCCGTCATCTCAGCCACTGCCCAGTTCAGTGCCCCGGAGGCTTTCTTGGGATCTGTGACAACAGGAATCAAAAGATGGGGGATTCCGTTGTAGCCACTTAACTCCACCATCTTGGGATCAATCAGGATCAGTTTAACCTCATCCGGTCTTGCCTTATAAAGAATACTCATGATGAGTGTATTGATACATACGGATTTTCCGGAACCGGTAGCTCCGGCGATCAGCAGATGGGGCATCTTGTCAATATCGGTGATGACAGTTTGTCCACCGATGTCCTTGCCCACTGCAAAGGCCAGTTTTGACCGGAATTTGCAGAATTTGGAACCCTCGATCAGATCTCTGAAATGTACGGTAAGGGTATGTTTGTTGGGCACCTCTATGCCGATGGCAGATTTTCCGGGTATGGGAGCTTCGATTCGGATATCCGTGGCAGCCAGATTCAACTTGATGTCGTCCGACAGTGAGACGATCTTACTGACCTTTGTCCCTTGTTCCGGAACCATCTCATAACGGGTAACCGTCGGCCCGTAACTGATATCCGTGATCTTCACATTTACGCCAAAGCTATGTAAGGTCTCCTGGAGTTTCCGGGCGGTAGCCTTCAGAAACTCATCATTCTCATCGCCGCTTGTCTTTTCTCCTTTGGACAGAAGCCCCACAGGCGGGAACACATAGTCCTCTCCTTCTGCTTTCTTTTTGGAGTAGGATCTTCTTCCTGTTTTTTCTTTTCCGGGTTCTTCTTTATGAATCTGAATCTCCTGATCATGATTCATGGACCCGGCTCCGGGGATGGTCACATCTTCAAAACCATTTTCCGGTTTCATTTCATCCGGCAGATCCTCAGGTGAGGTATCATCGGGAACTGTCTCCTCTGAAATGGCATCCAGGCTGATGACCACTTCCTCTTCCGGAGGAGCCTCGATCTCCCGGACTCCTTTGGAGTAGATGGACTGAGCATTACGGATTCTCTCCTCCATCTGTTCTTTGGTCAGTGTATTCTCCCGGATCTCCCTGGCGAAATCCTCGGGAGATTTATCGGTGTTAAAGGAAAAGGCGGTAAAGTCCAGCTCTTTTTCAAATGGGGCTGTTTTGCCATCCTCCTGGGAAAATGGATAGATCTCAGGGTGAAGTTCCTTGACTGCATCTTTCCTCTTAACCTCATCAGAAGGATGGAAGGTAGGTACATAGAATTCCGGTTCTTTTTCCTCCTGGGACAAAGCCTGTTCTTCCTCGGCTTTCCGCCGGGCTTCCATCCTCTTCTCCTCCAGTTCCTTCACCTTGTCTTCACACTGTTTCTCCCGGACTTTATCCTGGGCGGACTTGCGTCTCTCCTCCCCTTTTATCCTGCGGGCTTCCCGGAAGGATTTCTGGTCTACAAGAAAGAGCCGTATGGACGCCATAGCTTTCCGGAAGAATTCCGTCACAGATTTCTGGGTGAGCATGATGGCCGACAGAAGAAAAATACAGGAAATGATCACCAAAGCCCCCGGAAGGCTGAACCATTTCTTTAATACGATGGCAAAGCCTCCTCCGATCAGTCCTCCTGTGGTGCGGTCCTGCAGAGCGATGCTGAACAGGTCATACAGATTAATGTCCGTATTCTGGTGGAAGAGCTGCACATAGGCAGAGATCATCATCAGCATAAGAAATGCTGCCAGAAACTTCTTCAGGGCGAAGGAGCTGTAGTCATTTGCCACCAGTAACGTTATCCCAAGGAAAAACAGCAGGGGCATGACATACTGTACACAGCCGAAGAGGCCGAAGAAGAAGCTGCTGATCATCTTGCCGGCAGTTCCTCCCATTCCGAAATTGCTGAGCATGAGTAAGACCATAAGGCCAAAAGATACAATCAACTGTATCTCCATACCCATGTCAATCCCCTGATTCTCCACCGGTTCCTGGGGACCTCTGGCCCGGGTTGGGGTTCCGGTTCTTTTTATGCTCTTGGTATTCGTTGTTTTCTTTTTGTTTCCACGGCTTGCGGTTTTCCCGGAAGATGCTTTTTTCTTCCTGGTTCCCGTTCCCCTGCTAGCGGAAGAAGAAGTCTTCTTCCTGGGGCTCGTACTCTTTCTCTGATTCGCCATGTTATCTTCCTCTCTTATATGAGTATGCCGTTTATGTGCAGGCTCAATTCATCTGTCAATCTTTCTATTCGTATAGAAGCATATTACTCCACTATAATCAATCCTAATCATATCACAGAATTTACCAAATGAAAAGAGTATGTTTTTTATAAAAATAACAGTCTTTTTACACAACAATGAACACAGGGATGTGATTAATCTCATCTCTGTGTTCATACATTCCACTTTATATACCTATAATTATCTATCGGATTCTGCATGCCACGTATCAGGGCAGGGCAGAAGGGTCATTCATATCATAGCATCCAGTTCCAGGTCCCGGCGGTACATCTCAATTCTCTCGTCGATCTCCCGCAATTCCCGTCCGATCTCCTCGATGCGTTTCCGCTTGGTATCGATGTCCACGACCTCGATCCCTATGGGTTTCTTAATATAGCGGGGAAGATTCAGATTATAATCATTCTTCGATATCTCCTCCCGATCCGCACACCTGCAGAAACCGGTGATATTCTTTCTCCCCTTCCAGGCTTTACGGATCTCCTGCAGAGTACTCTCATTAAAAGTCTCCATGGAAGAGCAATCAAAGAACATTACCTCTTGCTCTTCCCGGTCTTTTTTCAGGTAGAGGAACACTTCCTGCTGTCCGATGGAAGGAAAGATAGAATCCGGCAGTAATACCACTGTGTCCAGACAGTTCAGGTCATCCACCAGATATCTGCGGATCTGGTTCTCTCGCCCTTCACGGTACAGGAGGGAACTGGGCATGATGGCGAGCACATTTCCGTCCTCCTGGAGAAGAGGAAATGCAGAGAGAAGGTAAGGAAGTTCTCCCTTGGTCTTGGTCTGGATCAGACTCTTTATGGATGCATTTTCTTCCACTGCCGACAGCAAGGTACCGGCCTCGACACCCTCCGGCTTATAAACGCAGACCGTATCCATCTGACCCAGAAAACGTTTCTGGCGGATCCACTCTCTGTGGCCGGAAAAATAGTAATTCTGGGGAGATATCCCGTAGAGATAGCAGAGAATCCGCATCAGTTCGATATAGTCCTCACTGATCTCATATCCGCTATAGAAAGGATTCCGGCAATCCGACAGAAGACGTCTGAGCAAAGATCCGTAACGGAATTCCGGCTGGAATACCTTTCGGTTCTGTCTGGCATGATCCTCCTCCGAGAATAGATCATAGAGAGCCAGAATGTTATCCGGGATTCCTGTTTCTTTCTTCATATTGGAAAACTCGATCATCAGTGACTCAAAA
>JBGVCE010000284.1:0-6366 GCA_045226235.1 Anaerobutyricum sp. | reverse complement strand
GAACGAACAAGCTGGCTGACGATAACACGCTCTGCACCGTTGATCACGAATGTACCTGTATCGGTCATCAGAGGAAGGTCTCCCATGAAGATATTGGTTTCTTTGATATCGTCATTCTCTTTGTTGCGAAGACGTACCTTAACCATCAGAGGAGCTGCATATGTGGCATCCCGCTCTTTGCATTCTTCAATCGTATACTTCTTCTTGTCTCGCTCAAGTACAAAATCAACAAATTCCAGACTCAGCGTGTCACTGTAGTCCTTGATCGGTGAGATATCCGCAAATGCCTCCTTCAGTCCGTCATTCAGGAACCAGGAATAGGAATCCTTCTGGACTTCAATCAGATTAGGCATATCAAGAACATCCTTCTGTCTGGCATAACTCATTCTGATGTTTTTGCTTCCCGGCACCTGCACGGGACGCATTCTTTTTTTATCCATCGATGTATCACCCCTTGAACAATGTCAAATGCAAAATCTACAGTTACATAAAACAACAATGGGATTATGTGTAACACGGCATAAAAGCCCATTGTGAATCAGTTTAATATCATACCACAGTTGTCAAGGTGTGTCAAACGTTTTTTATATGGAATTAATTAGAAATATTGAGAAATTAATATGAAAAGAATAGATGAAAAGAAAAACCCGGACAAAAACATCCGGGTTTTGAATCCATAGATAGGGATGGGCCACAATTATTTGATTGTGATCTTTGCTCCAACTTCTTCAAGCTGTTTCTTAACTGCTTCAGCTTCTTCTTTGGATACAGCTTCTTTAACGAGCTTCGGAGCTTCGTCAACGAGAGCTTTAGCTTCCTTGAGGCCAAGACCTGTGATAGCACGTACTTCTTTGATAACTTTAACTTTCTGAGCGCCGATTTCTGTTAACTCAACGTCAAATTCTGTCTTCTCTTCTACTTCTTCTGCCGGGCCACCTGCTGCAACTACAACACCTGCTGCTGCGGAAACGCCAAACTCTTCTTCACAAGCTTTTACTAATTCGTTTAATTCTAATACGGATAACCCTTTAATAACTTCAATAATTTCCTGAGTTGTCATGTTAATTTCCTCCATTTTCGTATTATTGTTCACTCGGTTCATTCGTTACCGGCCACAACAGCCGGATAACATATCCTTACTCTGCTGCTTCTGCTGCCGGCTCGCCGTCTTTTTCTGCGATCTGCTTGATCACGCGTGCAAAGTTTGCGATCGGAGACTGAATGCTTCCCAAGAACTTGGCAAGGAGTTCTTCTCTTGATGGGATCGTAGCGATCGTTGAGATACCCTGCTGGTCATAGTAGGTACCTTCCACAACACCACTCTTAAGAACACCAATCTTGTTCTTCTTAATGAAACCTGCGATCGTTCTTGCTGCAAGTGTAGCATCGTCTTTAGAGATTGCGAAGGAATTGGTTCCTTCGAGATCTGCGATGATGCCTTCGAATTCTGTACCTTCCACAGCACGTTTTACCATGGTGTTCTTATATACTTTATAAATCACACCTGCTTCACGACACTGCCTACGGAGTTCTGTATCCTGGGCTACAGTAATTCCACGATAGTCAACAACAACGATGGAGCCAGCTCCCTCTAACTGAGCTTTGATTTCATCAATAATAGGCTGTTTCAGTTCAACTTTTGCCATCTCTGGTCCACCTCCTGTAGTATTTGTGTGTACCGCCAAAATGAAAAAACTCTTTTGCCCGACGACAAAAGAGTACATAAATATCCAAAATAATCATTCGAATATACTTCCTCGGCAGGCGTTTTAATCCTTATGCCTCGCGGCACCTGCTGTCTTCGGCGTTCATACCCGGATATATTACCATTCAATCCTCCTGATGTCAAGAGAAATTTTAATAATGATAAAAGCCGCCACATAGATATGCGGCGGCTGTCTGTCCACTAACTCGCGGAATTATAATTTTGCAGGATTAATCTTGATTCCAGGGCCCATGGTAGAGGAAATAGTACAGCTTCTGATGTACTGTCCCTTAGCGGCTGCTGGTTTCGCTTTGATAATCGCATCTATTAATGTCTGGAAGTTCTCGGCAAGCTGCTCTTCTGTGAAGGAAGCTTTTCCGATCGGCACGTGTACGATATTGGTCTTGTCTAATCGATACTCAATCTTACCGGCTTTTAACTCGGATACTGCTTTTGCAACATCCATAGTAACAGTACCGGCCTTCGGGTTCGGCATTAAACCTTTCGGTCCAAGGATACGTCCAAGACGTCCTACAACGCTCATCATGTTAGGTGTGGCAACAACCTTATCAAAATCAAGCCATCCTTCTTTCTGGATCTTCGGAACCAGTTCCTCTGCTCCAACGAATTCTGCGCCTGCTGCTAAAGCTTCCTCAGCCTTATCACCTTTGGCAAATACTAAAACGCGTACTTTTTTACCTGTTCCATGAGGTAATACTACAGCGCCACGGATCTGCTGATCTGCATGACGTCCGTCAAGGCCCATCTTAAGGTGAGCTTCGATTGTTTCATCAAATTTAGCACTGGCAACTTTTTTTACAAGGGCAACAGCTTCCTGTGCTTCATATAAGTTACTTTTATCTCTGAGTTTTGCAACTTCCTGGTATCTTTTACCTTTTTTCATTATAAAATAACCTCCTGTGGTAATATCGGGAGCAACCCTCCCACTTCGTTCTATCTGATCAATGCTGTTATGCTCTTAAGATCAGTCTTCTACAGTGATGCCCATGCTTCTTGCAGTACCTGCAATCATGCTCATGGCTGCTTCGATGCTGGCGGCATTAAGATCTTTCATCTTAATCTCAGCGATCTCTCTAACCTTATCCTTAGAGATAGAAGCTACCTTTGTCTTGTTAGGCTCACCGGAACCGGACTTAATGTTACAGTATTTCTTTAATAATACTGCTGCCGGCGGAGTTTTTGTGATGAAGCTGAATGTTCTGTCCTGGTATACTGTGATAACAACCGGAATGATCATACCCGGCTGATCTGCTGTTCTTGCATTAAACTCTTTCGTAAACTGAACGATATTCACTCCATGCTGTCCCAATGCAGGGCCTACAGGCGGTGCTGGAGTTGCCTTGCCTGCCGGAATCTGTAATTTAATATAACCTGTTACTTTTTTTGCCATGATAGTTAACCTCCTATTGTGGTAATTGCGGGAATCTCCCTCCCACGGGCTTAATGTCTGTTAGACATCATACTTTCTTAACATCCAGGAATCCAATCTCAACGTCGTTGACAAAATCCTGGAAGATCTCTGTTTCTATGGTAACCGTCTGCTTGTTCATATTGATATCTTTAACGATACCTCTGTGATCCTGCAGAGCGCCATAGACGATCTCCACCATATCGCCGATCTCGAAATCAATCTCAATCGGGATATCCTTCTGGTCTTCTCTGACCTTCTCTTCATAGATACCAAGTTTACGAAGCTCGGCATCAGTCAAAGGAATCGGGTCAGAACCCTGAACCTGTCCCACAAACCCTGTGACACCTCTGGTGTTACGGATAACATACCATGTGGATGTGTTGTTGATCATATGGACAAGTACATAGCCGGGAAACATCTTCTTGGCTACGTTTTTCTTCACCCCGTCTTTGACTTCGATGACTTCCTGAAGAGGAATTCTGACTTCGAGTATCTGATCCTGTAAGTCTTTTCTGTTTCTGATCGTCTGATCGATCGTGTCCTTCACTTTCTTTTCGTAACCAGAGTAGGTATGCACAACATACCAGTTCATATCTGACATATAATGGTCTACCTCCTCCAACTATACGAGAAAATTAATTCCATACTGAAGAATCATATCCAGGGTCGCAATAATGATACCCAGGACAACGGAAACGACCGTGACAGTCACTGTTTCTTTAATCAGCGTGTCCCGATCCGGCCAGCTGATCTTGTGAAACTCTGCCACAAGTCCCTGGAACCATTTGCCGGTCCCTTTCTTCTTTGACTCATCGCTCATGTTATCACTCCTCAAATCTGGTCAGATTATTTTGTTTCCTTATGAACAGTATGTTTCTTGCAGAATCTACAATACTTACGGGTTTCTAATCTCTCAGGATGATTCTTCTTCTCCTTTGTCGTATTGTAGTTACGCTGCTTACATTCTGTACATGCCAATGTAATCCTCACGCGCACAGCTTCCACCTCCAATTTTAAAATAATAAATTAGAACATTCCGGATAGCGCAGCATCCGGATGCCTGATGATAGCCGACAGGCCGTTGCCATAGCCTGTCTTAAATTTAGGCATAAAAAAAAGACCTATATCATCGCCAATCTACTATATCACACCCATCTAAGAGAAGTCAATCCAAAAGTTTTTTATTTTTGATCTTCCTCTCTTAGAAAGGTGTCTGTAGTCTCAATGGTATGGTCTATAAGGGTAATCCTGCCAAAGCTCTTATCTTTCCAGGTTCCGCTGCAAGGTCGATATCAACCTTAATCCTCTTCTTAATATGGCGGATATGACTTATCTGAGGGACTCTGACTCCTTCCCCCTCCGCTTCACAGTGAAGAATCAGCATCTGGCCAATCACACCACCCTGGTATGTAATCCGGCCTTTTATATGTTTCTCCGGAGAAGAATTACTAGGACCGGCAATCTCTTGTGTTCCCCTTACTTTACTGTTGGGATCAGAGACAGCCACCTCAGGAAGAATACCGGTTGTCATCCAGTGAAGAATCTCGATCACGTCTGTCACCATGATGCCGGGGGGAGTATAGTAATCCTGAAAATGCATGGTAGTAACATAACCAATGTCACTGAGGCGCTTCACATGAAAAGCCAGGAACTGATCCAGGGTATAATCTGAACAATACCTCATAACAGAAAGACTATCTCTCTGTTCCTTCAGCTCATCCAGATACTCATGAATCATCTGATCCAGATCCTCCTTCTCCTCCTCTTTATCCATCAGTCTCACCATCATATCCCTGATCTCCTCCTGGAACTGATTGATCCTGGAAGCCTGCTTCAAAGATTCTTCATAATAAGCGATAAGGGCACTCTCCTGACGGAGCAATTCCCTGTGTCTGGCAGACTCTCTAAGCTTAGTCAAATGATAATAGTCAACCCAATAATATAGTAAGAGTATAATGATCATGGAAGCATAGAAGATGATGAATCCTTTTTCTTCAAAATTATCGATCAGGGCTAAAGCAAGATTAGTGAAGATACCGAATACCATATAACTTCCCAGCACCACTTGCAGAAGAACCGGATGAGTCGGTTCCCAATCCCTGTACAAGTCGGAAAACGGGCCTCCGTATCGCCAGAACAGAAAGCATGCCAAAAAGATAAAAAAGGGGATAAACCAATCCTGAATCTCAAAATGATTGATCATCGCCTGGTTATCATAGGATGGGCAGAACAGGCTTATGCCAAAAGTGATCACCCGCAGTAAAAAGGTCACTCCAAGTTCTGCCCCGATAAACAATAAGAGATTTTTAGACAGATTTCCCTTAAAAAGAATCTTGATAAACAGAATACCCATTACTGTGACCAGGATGTTTGATGCATTCAGAAGATTATGATACCAAAGCTCATTATCATAGATATCGCTCAGGTAATTAACGATAAACATGGAAAATACAAAACACCGGAAGAACCACAGAAGGGCATAGGCGAAAACGGTAGTAGAGAGTTTATGCCGGATGCCAACTGTTTTATATAATATGATAAAAACAAATATAAACCCGGAACTGTTAAATAATATGTATCTGAGATTGTTTATCAGAAATGAAATCACCGACATCTTTATCAATTCCCTTCCATCTCCATCCGGCGAACCGAATCCTCTCTTTGCCAACTCTCCGGAGGATACAGTTCCGTCCATACGGTCAGATGATTATTCTCTTTCTCAAATCGATGGGAAATCTTCCCATGGTAGATGGCTGCATACTCCGATGCGATGTCCAGTCCCAGCCCATGGCAGAAAGCATCTGCCTTCTTTGTTATAAAATCGACATTTTCACCAGCGGCAATCGTGTTCTCCACAAAAATCCCTATGGATCTGTCAGCTTTCTCTGTCAGCTGCAGAATAACCTGCTTTCTTTCTTCAGCGCCGATCCGTTTCTGTGCTTCGAAGGAATTATCCAGCAGGTTCATGATAATGCCAGTAAGGTGATAATCATCGACCCAGGAGATATCTTTATAGGTTATCTCAACGTCAAAAGAAATCTCTTCACGGACCGCCTCCCTCTGTTTTATCTGGCAGATTGCATTAAGAACCTCATTATCACAGAACTTGTCGGTTTGAATCTCATCCATATCCCCCTGCAGACCATTCATAATGTTGATCAGCCCCAGGTATTCGTCGTATTCTGCGTATTCTTCCCCCTTTTTAAGGAATTCTTCCAGGATACGGATA
>JBGVCE010000283.1:0-4722 GCA_045226235.1 Anaerobutyricum sp. | reverse complement strand
AAAGAATAACCGGATTTCGCTGCCACTCATTTCTGGCCTCTCTGCCGGCTTTCCTGGCTGCAATCTGTTCATAGAAATCCCCGCAGCGGATATCATGTTCAAAAAGAAGTCTGGCGGAATGATCATATTTATCGATGGACCGGCCTTCCACTGTCTTCTGGATTACCTGAATGTTACCCTGTTCCCGGATGCAGGATAATAGTTTTCCGGCTTCCTTGCGAAGTCCCAGAATCCTGGCATAGGGAATCGGTATCTCTGCCGCCTTACTCATAAAGGGATAGTCCTCCATATTCAGGACCACATGAAGCATGATCCTGCGCAAAGCCGCATCAGTGTAGTTCCTGGAGTGGCACAGGGATATGATATCTTCAAACTTTTTACCGGGTTGATAAAGTTTTGTAATCCGGCGGGAGATGTCGTAATCCATGCCAAAATATTTCCCCAGAATCCGGGAATCCATCAGTATCTTATAATCCAGATAAGGCATCAGGTCTTCCCAGTCCACAGTCTCATTTTTTTCCATACATTCCCAAAGAAGGTCGGAACACAGAGGACTCCCCTTCTCCAGCAGTTTCCGGTCCTTCTTCTCTCTCAGACATATCCGTAAAGTTGTGGCGGAAGGATAGATATCCCTGCTGATATCCCATTCTTCTTCCAGGTACCCGCTTCCCTTCCGAAGGACAGCCACCGGCTCCATGGTGCACTTTCTTCTCCGGATTGCCTTGATGTATTCCAGGGCCAGGATATGATTGGGCTGCCTTAGTATCTCCCGGTACTTGTCCAGAGGAAGGCAAGCCAAAACTGCCTCCTCTCTGGCCTGGGGATAGTTCTTACCGGATTCCAGCCCCTTTTTCAATGTTTCTCTATACAGGGCAGGTTCCTCCAGCATAAGATCAGCTAATATGGCAAGCTCTTCCACGTCGGCATCCTCCGACCCGAAAGACAGATAGTCCACACACCCCAGAGCCTCCAGGAGTCCCACTCCGGCTGTCGCGAAATACTCGGCACTTGAGCTGGCATAGAGAGAAGGCATCTCAATGATCAGGTCTGCGCCGCTTTCCAGAGCCATCTGTGCCCTCAGGTATTTATCTACGATGGCAGGCTCTCCCCGCTGGACGAAGTCCCCGCTCATCACAACCACGATATAATCTGCACCGGTCAGTCTTCTGGTCTCCTCGATATGGTATCTGTGTCCCTCATGGAAGGGATTGTACTCGGCGATAATACCCGCTGTCTTCATCTCTGCACCCCCTTGACTATTTTTCACGCTTTAATCATAACAAATAGAAATATAAGTTCTTAATTTCAATCGTTCTTTCTTATACTATACAAAAAAACACGATGATTTACAAATATTACCCTTTATCTTTACAAAAAAAAGTCGTATACTAAGAATGTATTATTGTAATCATAATGAGGCAGAATACCTAAAAAATTAAAAAGGAGTATTGGTAAAATGAAAGTATTAATTATTAACTGCGGTAGCTCTTCCTTAAAGTACCAGGTTATCGATTCTGAGACAGAATTCGTTTTGGCAAAAGGTCTTTGTGAAAGAATCGGTATCGATGGCGTTTTAACTTATGAGAAAACCGGCAGTGACAAGATCAAATATGAGGCTCCGATGCCAGCTCATAAAGAGGCTGTTTCCCTCGTATTAAAACAGCTTATGGATCCGGAGACAGGCGTGATCAAGTCCATCGATGAGATCAATGCAGTTGGACACCGTATGGTACACGGCGGAGAGAAATTTGCTTGTTCCACTCTGCTGACTCAGGAAGTATTAGACACAGTAGCATCCGTTAATGATCTTGCACCACTCCACAATCCCCCTACATTAGTTGGTGTGAATGCTTGTAAAGAACTGATGCCTACAACTCCGATGGTTGGTGTTTTTGATACTGCTTTCCATCAGACCATGCCGGCAGAAGCTTACATCTATGGCCTTCCATATGAGTACTATGAGAAATATGCCGTTCGTCGCTACGGTTTCCACGGAACCTCCCACAAGTTTGTATCCCAGCGTACCGCTGAGATCTTAGGAAAGAAACCGGAAGATATCAACGTTGTTGTATGCCATCTTGGAAACGGTTCTTCCATCTCTGCTGTTAAGGGTGGAAAATGTATCGATACTTCCATGGGTCTTACCCCGTTAGAGGGTCTCATCATGGGAACCCGTTCCGGTGATATCGATCCTACCTGCATTCAGTTCCTTGCTCAGAAAGAGAACATGACACTGGATGAAACCATGAATGTCATCAATAAGAAATCCGGTGTTCTTGGTATCTCCGGTGTATCTTCTGACTTCCGTGATCTTGGTGAAGCAGCAGAAAAAGGTAATGAAAGAGCTCAGGTTGCCCTCGATGCATTTGCTTACCGTGTTGTAAAATACATCGGTGCCTATGCAGTAGCTATGGGTGGCGTGGATGCTGTTGTATTTACCGCAGGTATCGGTGAGAACGATATCTCCACACGTGCAAGAATCGCAAAACGTTTAGGCTGCCTCGGCGCTGAGTTCGATGAAGAAGCCAACAACATCCGCGGTAAGGAAGCTTTCATCTCCACCCCGGATTCCAAAGTAAAACTTCTCGTTGTTCCTACTAATGAAGAGCTGGCTATCTGCCGTGATACTGTTGAGATCGTTACAGGTCTTGTAGAGGACGCAGTGGGAAAATAATTGCGGAAGTCGTCTACGATATCGTTAAAAAGATAAAAGACTGACTTCCCGGATCAGGAAGTAATAAAGGGTATGCCAGAGGCTACGGATACATCTTCGTAGTCTTGGCATACCCTTATTACTTTTTTAACGGAACTGATTCAGCTCCTCATCATATTCAAATCCTGCCATCCTCAGTCTTTCTATGATGTCCTCCTCATTGATATGCATATCTTCACATAATTTCTTAAGACTGGAATACTCGTCTCTGAGTTTCGTATTCAGTACACTGTAAAGCATCATTGGATCTGCGGGAAGCCCCATAGGAAATCCGGTCATATTTTTATCCTCCCTCCTTCTGCATGTCATATAGTAATTGTATCTTTCCCTTTCTTATCTGTCAATTTCCTTATGGCCATCAGGCTTCCTTTCACTGGACTTATACCATAACTTGTAGTATTCTATAGATTAGATTGTTTTCTGAATAAATATGCATATTTATTCAATTTAAAAATGGAGGTTAAATAGAATGGCAAACAAAGTTTGGAAATTCCATAATGATGTTGATACGGATCAGATCATCGCCTCCCAATATCTGCTTCTGCCGGATATTGAGGCAATGAAAATCTATACATTTGAGTCCCTGGATCCGGATTTTGCAAAGAAGGTAACCCCTGGCGACATCGTGGTGGCCAGCGAGAATTTCGGCTGTGGATCTTCCAGGGAACAGGCTCCCAGCGTTCTGAAGGCATTGGGGATCCAGGCGGTAATCGCAAAATCTTTCGCCAGGATTTTCTACCGCAACTCCATTAATATCGGGCTTCCGGTGATCGTATGCAAGGACCTCTATGATCACGTGGAGGATGGTGGCATGGCTGAGCTTGATCTGTCCGCAGGTACCGTTACCGTGGACGGACAGTCCTTCACCTGCACCAAACTCCCGGAATATATGCAGGGCATCCTGAATGCCGGTGGTCTGATCGCATCTTTGAATAAGGAGGAAGACTGATATGGGAATGACAATTGGAGAAAAGATTATTGCACGGGCCGCCGGTGTCGATGTGGTAAAACCAAATGATATCCACACAGTTACCCTGGACCGAATGATGAGCAATGACGGAACCACCCACCTTACCGTAGATATGTATAACAATAGATTGAAGAATCCCAGGATTGCTGACAGCAGGAAGGTTGTCTTCATCATGGATCACAATGTTCCCGCAGAGAACCCCAAAACGGCGGAAGCACATAAGAAGATGCGTAATTTTGCAAGGGAACACGACATCGCCCTCTATGAAGGACAGGGTATCTGCCATCAGATCATGATGGAGGATTATGTATGTCCGGGCGAGCTGATCTTTGGAGCCGACTCCCACACCACCACCTACGGAGCCCTTGGTGCATTTGGAACCGGCGTGGGCTGTACAGACTTTCTCTATGCCATGACCACCGGAACTTCCTGGGTCATGGTTCCGGAAACTCTTCGGTTCAATCTCCACGGCAAGCTGCCGGAGGGGGTTTACGCCAGGGATCTGATCCTGACCATCATCGGGGATATCGGTGCTAACGGAGCTAACTATAAGATCATGGAGTTTGCCGGAGACGGGGCCCATAATCTCACCATAGATGAACGTATTGTTCTCTGTAATCTGACGGTGGAAGCCGGTGCCAAGGCCGGTATCGTGGAACCGGATGAAAAGGTGGTGGAATACTGCCAGGCCCATGGCCGCCAGGCAGTCCACATGTTTAAAAGCGATGATGACGCCAGCTTCGCCAAGGTTTATGAATACGATCTGTCTAAGATCAAACCGGTGGTAGTACGTCCGGATTTCGTCGATAACTTCGATACATTAGAGAATGTGAAAAAGGAAAAGATCAAAATAGATGAGGCCTTTGTGGGTTCCTGTAATAATGGACGGATCGAAGACCTACGGATTGCAGCGGAAGTTGTGAAGGGCCGGCAGGTCCACCCCAACGTACGCTTCCTGATCGCTCCTGCTTCCCAGGCAGTCTATATCCAGGCTTTGGAGGAAGGAATCATCACTACCTTAATGAAATCCGGCGCCATG
>JBGVCE010000282.1:0-3317 GCA_045226235.1 Anaerobutyricum sp. | reverse complement strand
TTGCCAAAGCTGAGATCCGGGATCGCCTCGAGGAACTTAAGAAGAAACAAACCAGGAACAGACTCTTTGGTTTCAATCGTCTCCACCAGGCCTTTCCTCAGCTGGAACACAGTTTGTATAATGAGGAACTTCATTCCCTGATTGAAATGCTAAAAGAGAAGAGAGAGAACAATGCATAAAAAACACAGGGTGCCTTTTGGCTGAGGCGCCCTGTGTTTTTTGCATTATATTTTATTAAGGGAGGATTCTGATAAATATTGTCTAAAATTCATTTCCCGGGAATTGCGGGATTCCTTCGAAGCCTTTTTGAAGATCTTCGTCAGTAGGAATATAGTCGGACATATTGCCGTTGTGGTACTGCTCATAAGCAACCATATCGAAATATCCTGTACCGGTCAGACCAAAAAGAATGGTCTTTTCTTCCCCGGTTTCTTTACATTTTAAGGCTTCGTCGATTGCTGCACGGATGGCATGGCTGCTTTCAGGTGCCGGGAGGATTCCCTCTGTCCGGGCAAACTGCTCAGCTGCTTCAAATACTGCGGTCTGTTCCACGGAAACCGCTTCCATGAATCCATCGTGGTAGAGCTGGGAAAGAATTGTGCTCATACCATGGAAGCGTAAGCCTCCGGCATGGTTGGCGGAAGGGATGAAGCTGCTTCCAAGAGTGTACATCTTAGCCAGTGGGCAGATCATACCGGTATCACAGAAATCATAGGCGAATTTTCCTCTTGTAAAACTCGGGCAGGAAGCCGGTTCTACTGCGATGATCCGGTAATCTTTTTCTCCTCTTAGTTTCTGGCCCATGAAAGGTGCAATCAGGCCCCCAAGATTTGAGCCGCCTCCTGCACATCCGATGATGATATCCGGTGTGATGCCGTATTTATCCAAAGCTGCCTTGGCTTCCAGGCCAATGACGGACTGGTGCAGGAGAACCTGATTCAACACGCTGCCCAGAACATAGCGGTAGCCTTCGCTCTGGGTGGAAACTTCCACAGCCTCCGAGATGGCGCATCCAAGACTTCCCGTAGTCCCCGGATGATCTGCCAGGATCTTACGGCCGATGGCGGTGGTCTCTGAAGGAGAAGGTGTTACCTCTGCTCCGTAAGTACGCATCACTTCACGGCGGAATGGTTTCTGTTCATAAGATACCTTTACCATAAATACTTTGCAGTCCAGATCAAAGAAGGAGCATGCCATGGCCAGAGCGGTTCCCCATTGGCCGGCACCGGTCTCGGTGGTCACTCCCTTGAGCCCCTGCTTCTTGGCATAGTATGCCTGAGCCAGAGCAGAGTTCAATTTGTGGCTTCCACTGGTGTTATTACCTTCAAATTTGTAATAGATCTTAGCAGGTGTTCCCAGGGCTTTTTCCAGATGATAAGCTCTCATTACAGGGGATGGGCGGTATAATTTATAGTAGGTCTGGATCTCATCAGGTATATCGATATAAGCCGTGTCATTATCCAATTCCTGGGCAATCAGTTCTTCGCAGAAGATAGGAGCCAGCTCCTCGGCCTTCAGAGGTTCAAGAGTTCCGGGGTTTAATAAGGGGGCCGGCTTGTTTTTCATATCGGCACGCACATTATACCACTGTTTGGGAATCTCCTCTTCGGCAAGGTAAATCTTGTAAGGAATCTTTTCGTTTGACATTGCTTTTTCTCCTCTCTCTTTTACTTTTATTAAAAACTTTTTGTTAATTATAACCATTGTATTGCCCTATGTAAAATGATAAAATTGGATTAGGTAATAAGTTTTACTTATTATAATTAATGCCTTTTTAAGATAAAATATATTGGGACTATATTGATAAAAACGGGGGATTGACGATGAATCTGAATCAGTTAGAGTATTTTATAAGTGTGGCTGAGACTCTGAATTTTACCAAGGCAGCTGCGAAATGTTTTATCTCCCAGACTGCCATGACCCAGCAGATCCGCTCCCTGGAAAAAACGGTGGGCGTACCTCTTTTTATCCGGGATAAGCATCACGTGGAACTTACTGCCGCGGGAAGAGTGTATTTGAATGAAGCCAGGATTATTCTGAATCGTAGCAATGAAGCCCTTCGTATGGCCAGGCTGGCTTCGGAGGGCCTGGAGGGCGAGATTACCATAGGTTTTATCCGGGGATATGGGCAGAGTGATTTTCCGGAGATCCTGAGGGCTTTCTGTACAACCTACCCCACGGTTAAGATTAATCTGATCCGGGATAATATGAGCGTATTGCTTGATCTTTTGGTGAACAGGCAGTGTGATCTCACTTTCACCATCTCTCCTTTTCAGAGGACTCATCCGGACCTGAAACATATCTATATGAAGAGCTATCCGGTCATGGCTGTCTTATATGACGGACACCCGCTGTCAAACCGGTCTTACCTTACCTATGAGGAACTGGAGGGGGAGAAATTCATCATGATGCAGCCAACAGACCGGCCTAAGGACCAGATGGAGGAATCCATGCTGATCTATGACAGAGGTGGATTCCTGCCTGATGTGGTGGGTGTCGAAGGAGATCAGGAGACCTTGCTTCTGATGATTTCCGTGGGGATGGGAATCAGCATCCTCCCGGAATATATCATACGGCCATACCAGAAAATGAAAGATGTCAGAATACTTCCTATGGTAAGAAAAGACGGTTCCGCAGAGACAGTTGATCTGGAGGTGAACTGGTCCACAGAGAATGAGAATCCTGTCCTGGAGAAATTTCTGACTATGCTGACATAAGTAATAGTAATCGGAGGGAGTATGAATCGTAATCAGATTATTAAGATATACGGAAAAGATTATAAAGAAATGACGAAGTCCCTGCTTGAAGTATCGGAACTTGCCTCCATGCTTGAACCGGAGACCAGAATTGGAATAAAACCGAACCTGGTGACACCGACCCCTGCGGAATACGGAGCCACCACCCATCCGGAAGTAGTGGCAGGGATCATTGAATATCTACAGGAGCATGGATGTTATCACATCGTGATCATAGAGGGTTCATGGATAGGGGATAAAACTTCGGAAGCTTATGAGTATTGCGGCTACCGAGAGATAACCGAGAAATATAATGTGGATTTTATCGATGTACAGCAGGAACCCTATAAGGTCTATGATTGTTCCGGTATGAAGCTGAAGATCTGTAAATGGGTGGAAGAGATTGACTTTATGATCAATGTTCCGGTGATGAAGGGACATGGGCAGACCAGAATTACCTGTGCCCTTAAAAACATGAAGGGACTGATTCCTAACGTAGAAAAGAGACATTTTCATACCATGGGCCTTCACAAACCAATCGCTCATCTGTCCGTCGGAATCAGACAGGATTTTATCGTGGTG
>JBGVCE010000281.1:0-2451 GCA_045226235.1 Anaerobutyricum sp. | reverse complement strand
GTGAGACAAACGAGAGATTTATTTCCGTTGGTCGTACCTCCATCCAAAAGGCATCTGTGGATGAACTTCCTTTTAATGATGATGTCTTCGACAAAGTAATCACGGTGGAATCCTTCTATTTCTGGCCGGATCACGATAAAGGTCTGAAGGAGATTCTGCGTGTGCTGAAACCGGGAGGAAAACTTCTGATTATATGTGAAGTATACGGGGATGCACCCCTGTCACCGCGGGAACGGGAGAACATTCAGAAGTATACGATGTTTAATCCCACCAGAGCGGAGTACCGGGAACTGATGAAGCGAAACGGATTTCGTGAAGTGGACATCCATGTTCGGGAGAATGAGAAGTGTATCTGTGTCATAGGTACAAAGTGACTGCTCCAAAGGTTCTTAAAAAATTGTGAATAGTTGTTCCAATGGGATGAATTTTTAGAATCCTGGTTGTACAATAGAGCGCAGAGTACGCACCGGATCGGATAGATTCGGCGAAGATATTGAAAGCGGGGAATTAACTTTGAGCAACAAAAATGAAAAAAAGAGTAATGTGTGGCTGTGGATCCTGGCAGTGCTGGTCCTGATTGCTCTGGTAGTGGTACTGATCCTCCATCCGTGGAACCGATCCGAAGGAGATGCGGCGGATACTCCGGCCGTTACTGCTACGGCGGCCCCGGCGGAAACAGGAACCGTGGAGAGCAACAGCTCTCTCGGTGAAGCCGATCAGGCGGCAGCAGAGGCGGCTACCGGTGAGCAGCAGAGCACAACGATTGAAGACGAGTCAGGCCTGATAGAATCAATCCGCGTGCAGGATACTCTGGATACGGAAGGTGGAAAAGAAGTTGTCTATTCCATCCATCTCAATGGCAATGCGTCCTGGGGTACCGATTCCGAGGCAGATAAACAGACTGCGCTGAAGGTCATCAAAGAAGCAATGGATAAAAGCCGGGCTGACGGATATACGGCATGCGATCTATATGTCTACCAGGCCAATAACTGCATGGCTTTTTTGTGGATGGAGTTTAATCCGCAGTATATCTCGCTCTTTGATGCTCAGGGAAATGCCGGCGATACGGTAGTGTTGACGGAAGAGCAGGTCAAAGCACTTGGTGCGACGATTCCGGAGTTCTAATACAGCCTGAACAATGAAAAAAGAATCTGAAGCGAATTGTCTTCGGATTCTTTTTTTGTGTTTTGCGGGACGAATAGTGTATACTGATACAACAAGGGAGATGATCAATATGGCTGATATGACACTATATGAAGATCGGAACTATTATTATATCCGGATTAAGGATTACGATAAAATGGATGCCGATGCTCAGGTCACGATCCCGTTTGATGAAGAGCTCTCAGTTTTGGTGGGGCTGCTGGAAGAAGATGAGTCTCATCGGATCCACTATATTGGAGCAAATCTTTCCAAGGAAGGTTTCACGTCAGAGGAAGCGGAAAACTTTATCGAAGCCTATGATTTTCGATTCTTTACCAAAGAGGAAGAAGATATCATCGTCCCACCCATCGAAGCATGTGTGGAGCTCTCTGCCGATTATGATATGGAAGGGTATCTGATCATGCTGATTCAGCTGGAGCCGCCCTGCGCTTCAATCCGGGATCAGCTTATTGCCATGCAGGACCTCATGGATGAGGAAGAACTGATGATGGAGATGGAGGATGATTTTCCATTTGAACTTCCGTACAAGATACCGGAGGTGGAATACGATCTGCCGGAGAACCGGGATAAATCTCTGCTGGAGATCTTTTTGGATTTTGCCGATGAATCCGCATCTCCCGAGCAGGTCATCGAGGCCCTGAAAGTTCTGGAACCGCATGCGCAGGAAGACGGGAAAAGCCCTGATCTTCCCAAATACATGGAGGAATATGCGGAGTTCTATGAATTCTTCATGGACTGTTTCAGCGAGACTGAGGAACTGATTCCGATGATGGAGGAGATCTGGGGAGAGGCACCGCTTGTGCTGCAAATCGGATCATATATGTATGAACGATCCTGTATCGAGAACAGCCTCCAGCAGGAGAAATACCTGGGAGAAAAGGAAAAGGAAAGTCTGGAAAAGCTGCTGGATTATATCCGGCAGAGAGACACGTTCCGTGAGATCACCGTCTATCTGGAAAACTCGGAGGTCTATTCCATGGCCATCGAAGGTGGAATGGCAGAGGAGGATCTGGAAGAGAGGATGACATTCCTCAAAGCATATTTCATTGAACTTCTGCTGGGGATCGGAGTCCTTCTAGTGGAGTTCTATGACGATCAGATAGAAAAGGTCATCGTCAACGGCTTTTTCTGCAATAACGGGAAGATTAAAAAGATGGGGCCTTCCGATCTGATGGAGGCTCTGGATCTGCAAACCGGCTGGGAGGATCGTTTCCAGCTGCAGATCGCATTTCTGGATATTTAAAGATCAGGGGGGATAGGAACATGACAGAGGAGATTCTGAAAGCG
>JBGVCE010000280.1:0-2388 GCA_045226235.1 Anaerobutyricum sp. | reverse complement strand
AGTACCTGCAACACCACGACGTCCAACTGTGTATAAGGAGCCATCCACAGCAACATCATCGTTTACAATTACTTTAGCAACCTTGATATCATCATCATCTTCAGCCTGCTCGCCTGCAAGCTCAAAGTTCATAACGTCACCTGTGTAGTTCTTGATAACCATAAGAACGCCGGCGCCACTGTCAACAGCCTTGATTGCCTCATAGATGGGATCTACGGAAGGAGAAGTATAAACTGCACCTGCAACAGCTGCATCAAGCATACCCATACCAACATATCCGCCATGGGATGGCTCATGTCCGCTTCCGCCACCGGAGATTACGGCAACCTTGCCTTCTTTTTTCTTAGCACGAACTACAGTAAGATCATCCCCTAATCTCTCCAGATAGTCAGGACAAGCTTTCACAAAACCTTCGATCATCTGCTCTTCAACTTGATCTACTGCATTGATAATCTTTTTCATAAATAAATACCTCCTTATTCCACTTTTTTTATGAAAAATATTAAATAGCTCATGTAGCTCCATCAATATAATAACATATAGAATTGGCCTATGCAACGAAATAATTGTGTAATTTTAACAAAATATTAATATTGTATTGTATTTATCTAGAAGATTTTTGTTATTTTTCCATTATTGTTCTTTATCATCTGGTTCTGCTTCTGTCTCCGGGGATTTCCGGGAAATGGCCCCGGTGTTTTTCCGTATTTTTCTTTGTTTTTTATTCTTTCTGATCTTCCGTATTACCATGACAATGATCATTACGACCAGGATGATAACAAGAAGGGTCGGTGCCAGGAGGATAACCGTAAACAAGGCGCTCTCAAAGAAATCCAGGAACAGTTCACCGGACCTTTTTAAGGTGGAGTGAAGCCTCTCTGAGAAGGTATCCTGCTTCTCTTCATACTGAACCACTTCACTGATGGTAAGGTTGACCGTAGAATACTTTACATCTGTATCCATGGAGGACAGGGCGTTCTTATATTGGGCCAGCTGGTCCTGAACCTCTGTCAGCCGGCTTTCTACTGTGATCATATCCTCCACTGTCTTAGCTTTTTCCATCATATCAAGAAGTCTTTTTTCCTGGATCTGCAGCGATTTAATTGTGGTCTTCACCTCTGTATAGTGTTTGGTGATGTTATCTACGGACAGGTCTTTGCTGACGATCTTTCCACTGCCCTCTAACTCTTCCAGAAAAGCATTATAGCTGGCAGCAGGGATTCGAATCACAAGGTAGGAACGCATGGTACCGGTTCTTTTCCGGCCTTCATCATACCAGTAAGTATCGTCATCGGTCTGAGTTTCCTTTTCTGTGATTCCATTGTATTTTGAGATACTATCTTTGATGGATTTCATGGTTTCCTGATATTCCAGTGTCTCGATGGTCATATCGCAGGTGTAGACCAGCTTCTGATTATCGGTATCACCGATCTCAGGTTCTCTTTTATCCCCTTCTGTTGAAGAAGCAGCCTGGCTTTCCTCCTGGGTATCGGAGTAATCCTCAGAATAATCGGCAGATCCGTAGGCCTTCTCTTCGTCACCTGCGATGGCTTCCGACGGATAGCTCCCGGCTTCGTTGGATGGATTCATGGAATGGTTCTGGGAACTGCATCCGCCCAGCAGAAAAATGATGCACATTATCAGGACAAAAACTCTTTTTTTCATTGGAACGGTACCTCCTTCTGTAATGATTACAAAATTACTGAATGTTTTTCCGTATCTACTATACCTGAGAGTTTTTGGCTCTACAAGGGCAATCAGAATTAGTAAAGGTTCCTTAATAAAAACGACGGAATCCGTCATTTTTGAATCCATTCTTATTCATTTCTTCTTTACTTTAATGTGCTAATATGTTAGTATGTTAAAAGAGTTGTTATGTCAACTTTATTTAGGAATAATATCAGAGGAGGATTTTATGAGAAAAAAAATAGCTGTTTTATTAAGTGGAGTGATGTTGCTTAGCATGGTTCTTACAGGCTGTGGCGGAAGCAATAAGAGTGAAAAAACGACAGAAGCACCGGCTGCAGATGCATCTGCAGACCTTGTATATGCCGTGGAAGCCGGATCTGCCGGCGCGGCTGTAGCTTCGGAGAAAGGCTTTAATGTAAATGAAGTTGCATCCCAGGCAGATGCTCTTATGGAAGTACAGTCCGGTACTTCTGATGCAGCCATCATTGACCTGCTTATGGCAGGTGCTATGATTGGAGAAGGGACCAGCTATCCGAATCTCACTCACACAGATGAGCTGACCACCGAAGAATACGGTGTCGGATGCCGCAAGGGTTCCGATCTTGCCTCATTTATCAATAGTGTATTATACAATACCTATTCCGATGGTACTCTCACCGAGATTGCAACTCAGTACGGCGTGCAGGAAGCCCTGGTAGA